>JAIKVO010000286.1 GCA_024685655.1 Treponemataceae bacterium | reverse complement strand
AAGTTCCTGCCGGAAGCCGAGAAAGAAGCGGCTCTTAAAGCAGGACTTCTCCGCACGAACACGGCAAGCGGCGTAATCAACAAAGAAAAAGCATACGCTCTCCAGAAAAAGTTCGACACAAAAGAAAAGGTTTTGGACGCATACAACAAGCTTCACGCCTTCTGGGACGAGACACTCTCCCACTTCGAGATGAAGACCGGCGACGAGAAACTTGACCGCATGGCAATTTGGAACCAGTACCAGTGCGTCGTTACATACAACTTCGCACGTTCCGCAAGTTACTTTGAAAGCGGAATCGGTCGCGGACTCGGCTTCCGTGACACAAGCCAGGACATGCTTGGCGCGGCACATCAGCTGCCAGCTTCACGCATCCGCGAGCGTCTTTACGATGTCGCTGCGACACAGTTCGAGGACGGCTCTGCATACCATCAGTTCCAGCCGCTTACAAAACGCGGAAATGCCGACATCGGCTCCAACTTCAACGATGACCCGCTCTGGCTCGTACTTGGCGTTGGCAACTACATCCGCGAAACAGGCGATGTTGAGTTCCTTAAAGTTGATGTTCCGTTCGACAACAGCGAGACAAACAAAGCGACGATGTTCGAGCATCTTCGCCGCTCATACAACTATATTCCGAACCATATGGGACCGCACGGGCTACCGCTCATCGGTCGCGCAGACTGGAACGACTGTCTTAACCTGAACTGCTTCTCAACAGACCCGAATGACTCATTCCAGACATCGACGAACAAAGACGGAAAGAACGCCGAATCTGTAATGATTGCGCAGATGTTCGTCTTTGTTACGCCCGACTACGCAGCTATGTGCCGCCTTATGTGCGACGAAGAAGAAGCCCACCGCGCCGAAGAGCTTTCCAAAAAGATGGAAGAAGCCATCTGCAAAGCAGGCTGGGACGGAGAATGGTACATCCGCGCTTATGACGACTTTGGTAAAAAAATCGGATCGCACGAATGCGAGGACGGTAAAATCTTTATTGAAAGCCAGGGCTTCGGAACAATGGCTAAAATCGGTAAGGACAAAGGATATCCAGAAAAATCTCTTGACAGCGTAAAGAAATACCTCGACTCCAAATACGGTATCTCAATCCTTTGGCCGGCATATCAGAACTACCATGTTGAACTTGGTGAAGTTTCTTCATATCCGCCAGGATACAAAGAGAACGGTGGTATTTTCTGCCACAACAATCCGTGGGTAATCATCGGCGAAGTCGTAAACGGCCGCCCGGATGACGCGTTCGAGCACTACAAGAAGATCGCACCGTCCTGGGTCGAGGAATTCAGCGACGTACACCGCACAGAGCCTTACGTTTACAGCCAGATGGTCGCAGGAAAAGAAGCCCGCAGATTCGGCGAAGCCAAAAACTCATGGCTCACAGGTACGGCTGCATGGAACTTTGTCGCACTCAGCCAGTATATTTGCGGACTGCGCCCAAGCCACGAAGGACTCGAAATTGAGCCGAGACTTCCTAGCGAAATAAAGAGCGCAGAGCTTACACGCAAATTCCGCGGCGCAACATACCACATCACGGTTGAAAACAAGATAAACACAGGCGATGTAAAGCTTGAAGTAAAGGGCGGCACAGCGAACGGTCTTGTCGTAAAAGCCGACGCTGGCGCAAAAGAGGTTTACGTAAAGGCCATTATCGGCTAAAGCAAACGCGAAGAATTGCAGGGATGCGCGAGCGGGATGGGCGGAGACAACCGACCTGACCGCGAGCGCAAACACGCATCAGAGTGGTCGCAGGCGAATGCACTGTGGATCACGTCCAGTATACAATTCAACCTTTGCTATGTATTGCTAACTAACAAATCATATTGTAAAATCCAAATTATATGAATAAGTTTTTTTGTGCAGCACTTTTTGTTGCTTCCCTTTTGTTTCAATCCTGCGTGTGGAACCTTGGAAACGATTATTTCGTTGACGAAGCAAAAGATTTTCTGACCGACAACTTTGACGATACGTTCACTTATGAATCGATTTCGAAAAATGACAATAAGACTTACGTTCGTTTCAAAGCATCAAATCTGAATAATACGACTGTAACCGTACAAATCACAGAGGAGAAAGAATCTCTTATATCTGTTTCCCATTCTTTTAAGTCGAATTATCTTTGCTGCCGTTTTGCACAACAAGAGGCTTCATATTATGAAGATTTCTTTGAAGAGTATTTTTCTGAATGTAGAATCACAATCGATAATTCAAATCGGTTTATTGATTATCACGGAGTTTGGTATGTGCTTGAGGAAAGCTCAGGTGAATGGATTGAACACACGAACAGGAATCCTGATTTTGAAACGTATTTGAATATTATAAAGGATTCAAAACCCAAAAACTGCATTACGATTGTTGTTACAAGCCCAGGCTCCAATGCATTTCTTACTAACGAAGATTTACTCAAAGCAAGCCTGGCAGATCTTCAGCAAGGAAATATCAAACTTGATGGAAATTTTTATATTGTTAATTCGATGAATGACAATTATGAGCAAAATCACGTTATGGCGGCAAAGATTATAGCCAATGACAATTCCAAATATAAATACAACTTGTTGCAATAGGGAGGGTATATGAAAAAAACTGTTACTTTTGTCGTTATAATTCTAGCATGTACTCTTTTTTTGGGCTGCCCGCTAAACCCTAAAACTATGGTCCCAAAATCATCAGCGCAAATTTGTTCTTCTATGAAAGAAACATTTGGCGGCACGTTTGAAGTCATCCGAAATGAAAATACAACCAACGAAACACAAAGACTTAATAAAGTTTACATGACTTGCTCCCAACTTCCGGGAAAAACAATTGTGACAACTCACGGATATGAAGAATCTATATTCGGATGGCACGAAACATTCACAACAAACTACAATCGCCTTTACTATCAGAATGATATAGAAACAACATACGGCGCGATGATAGACGATTGGTTCGGAGACTTTGAATACAAAGCTGTTTTTGCAAATGCGGATACAGCTGAACGTGTTGAAAAGTATTCTTCGTTTCAAAACTATTTAGAAGACTCGATCACATACATCGTTTACAAAATCGTAATTAACGCAAGTGTTCCAAGCACCAAGAATGTTGCGCAAATCAAAACTCGTTCGGCTTTTTATGATATTCGTAACGAAGTACAGCTTCCAATATGGGTAGACCTTTATCTATGGGAAGACGCGGATTCATACCAAGCGCTTGACGATGATGAAATTGCAGATTTTAGCAGTTACCACGAATATGCTTTTACGGATATGTTCTTAGAAAACTATTCTGAGTGATTTTATTCCGCAGTCATTCGTGACGAGAAATGTGCGCGGCTTATGCCTAACGTAGGTAGGATCGCGCGTTTCAACCGCTGTCCGTAAAAAACGAAACTGCAACTTTTGCTCATACATCGCAGTGGAAACCGCCCCCTCTTGCGTGATTACGCGGTTATGGCGTAGAATAAACTAGCTGTCAGCTTCTGGCTCGACAGCACAAACACTTGCGGATATAGTACATCGGTAGTACGTGGGCTTCCCAAGCCTGAGAGACGGGTCCGACTCCCGCTATCCGCTTTTTTTGTTATAAGCTTTTTTATAAAGCATTTCCTTTTGTGGGAGTGCTTTTTTTTATGCCCAACAGAACCAAAAGCCGCCTGCCTGATGATGCAAGTGCAATTCCAAGCGCAATACTACCCGCTGCGAAAAGCGTTGTATATGCATTCGACAACGATTCCGCCATAAGCCCATTGACAGCACTGCGCATCGTAAGAAACATTCCTCCACCAGGAACAAGTGGGAGAAGGCCCGGTAACAAAAATACAGTGGCTGGAGTTTTCAGCATAGCTCCAAGAATTTCCGCCATCACCGCGACGACAAAAGAGCCTGCAAGATACGACGACGCACCAACTCCGCTTGTAAAAGTAAAAACAAACCATCCTGCGGCACCACAAAACGCACCGATAAGTATATCCAGTGGCTTTGAATGAAGATAAACGGAACTAAACCCAGAAGCTCCGCCGCCCCAAACCGAAGCTGCAAGTGCTGAAATGAACATAAAACCATATTCAGCAGTTTCAGCCGGAGAATCAAATCCAGAGCCAGTGGCAGAAACAGCCGAAGCAACTTCCGCACCAAATGAGGAGCCTGTTGCCGCAAATGTCGCCACATTAAACACACTGAACAAGTACAATGCAGAAACAGCCCCGACAGAAAGACCGGCGGCAACCATGAACGCGTCCAAAAGACGAGCCGCTCCAGAAACCAAATCGCCCTCTATTATATCGCGGATAGCGTTGACTATGGCGATTCCCGGCACAACTTGCATGAGGACAGAAATAAGCGTTATCTCTGTAGACGGAATAAAACCGATTAGAAAGGCAATTTCCGTAAGTACCGATGTAATTGCCCCGGAAAGCAACGACGTACTGAAACTGCCGAATTGCTTTTGATGTGAAAAAATGAGGAACAATCGCAAAACGAACCCAATCACAAAAGCAACCGAAGCCTCTGCAAGTGAGCCTCCAAACATGAATGCAAAACAGAACGAACTCAAAGCGGCAGCCACAAGAATAAACGGCTTTTTGTATACCGGTGCATTTTCTATCCGAGAAAGAAGACTTTCTATAACTCGCGGCTCATATGTTTTTTTCTTCTTCTCAATACGGTGCGTAAGCTCATCAATGAGTGCTATTTTATCAAGATTCACACCCCGTTTTTTTATACGTCTTATCGCAGTATGATAATGGTCTTTATCATCCGTATATGAAAACTGGATAACCGTTGGTGTTACGAAACTTGAAACCGTTTTTGCACCCAAAGCACGCGCAATTTTATTGACTGTTGCCTCTGTGCGGTATGTCTCTCCACCATTTTCCAAAACTATCGCACCCGCACGGATTGCGATGTCAATCATATCTTCGCAAGTAATTCCCATACCATGAGGATAACAGCACCACACATTTGACGCAAGTGATACAAGGCGAAGATACAGGGCGAACCTGTTAAGCGTTTTCCGGTGTTCCGCAGCTCACTAACGCTCGGCCGCTTCACTCGCTCACTTTGTTCGCTCGCTCCAGTGGCTTGCCTTCGGCAACTGCTCCATACCGGCGCTAACCTGCTAGAAACTTCGTTGGCAATGTGCGGGGTCGCTCCCTACCTCTGCACAAATCAAAACTCATATGATATAATAAAATCATGGAAGAAAGATTTTTACCGATCGGCATTCAGGATTTTGAGGATTTACGCACAAAAAACTTTATTTATGTTGATAAGACTGCCTATATCTATAAACTCGCGCGTGAAGGAAAACCTTATTTTCTGAGCCGTCCGCGCCGTTTCGGCAAAAGCCTGCTGCTTTCCACAATGGAAGCATATTTCCTCGGCAAGAAGGAGCTTTTCAAGGGGCTCGCGCTCGAAAATCTTGAAAAAGACTGGACGGTATACCCGGTCATAAAAATAAGCTTCGGAAGCGGCTCCTACGAAACTAAAGAAAAGCTGCTTTCAATAATCGATTATATAATGTCCGGCTATGAAGAGCAGTACGGCATAGAGAAGAAATCCGACAATCCGGCCGTAAGACTGAGCAGTTTGATTATACAGCTGTTCGAAAAGACCGGCAGACAGGTCATAATCCTTATCGACGAATACGACAAGCCGATTCTCGACGCGCTCTACACTGAGTTCGAGGAACTGAACAGGCAGGAGCTACGGAACTTCTACAGTCCGCTCAAAGAAAACGATAAATATATCCGCTTTATATTCATAACCGGAATAACGAAAGTAAGCCACATAAACATTTTCAGCGGGCTGAACCAATTGAACGATATAAGCCTGGTCAGTGATTACTCAGCAATTTGCGGAATCTCGGAAACGGAGCTTATGCAATATTTCACGCCGGAAATAGAATCCCTCGCAAAAAGACACGGAATGACCGTCGAAGAGACGAAAGAGAAACTCGCGTATATGTATGACGGGTATCATTTTACGCACGATGTCGAGGGAGTGTACAATCCGTTCTGCCTTTTGAAATGTTTTTATGAAAAAGATTTCGGCTCATACTGGTTCGAGAGCGGAACCCCTTCATTCCTTGTGAAGACATTGCAGAACCAGCCTTTTGAGCTGACGAACCTTGTGAACGGAAGGCTCGCGAACGAGAACCAGTTCAAGAACTACGACCCTGACAGCAAGAACATGCTTCCTGTCGTCTACCAGAGCGGCTACCTTACGATAAAGGGCTTCGAGAAAGAAGACCGGCTTTACACGCTGGACTTCCCGAACCATGAGATAGAGCAGGGCTTTCTGGAAGTCTTGCTCAAGAAATTTGTCACCGTGCCGGATGATGACATCGGGCTTGAGATCACCAACCTGCGCGTAGCCCTGCGGAACCGAAACATCGACAAGGCTTTGTCCATCATCAAAGCTGCTATAGCCGACCTTCCCACGATCGTGAGGAAAGACCAGTGCGAGAACTACTACGAGTCGGTTACTCACCTGATGTTCCGCATGACGGGCTACAGGGTTGCTTCGGAGCTGCAGTCGGTCGCTGGGCGCAGTGATGTTGTCGTCATGACGAAGGATGCCGTTTACATTTTCGAGCTTAAGATGGACAAGGAGCGCGATTTTGAGGAAGCCGCCGCAGAAGCACTGGCGCAGATAGACGCGAACGGTTATGCGGAACGGTTTGCTATAAGCGGAAAGACCATGCACAGGGTAGGTCTTGTCTTCTCAAGCGACGGCAAAGGCCTTGTCGGCTGGAAAGTGAAGTAGAGGGCAGTTTGCCCACAATTCGCAATTTCGTTCCGTGACACTCTGGGGGGCGACGGTTTTATTGAAAACGCCGCCGGTTCTTCGCGTTAAACGTCGCCATTTTTTTTACATTTCGCTTTTATTACCATATATTAATATATTGAGATGTATGAAAACGAAGAATTAGTTACAAACCGATTACAAAAATCTCTTTCTGCAAAAGGCATAATGTCTGTTTGTAATATTGCTGAAATTCTTGGCGAAGAACAACTCATAAGGCTTTCAGAAATTCTATGCACGAAATATGATTTTGCCGGAAGTATTCGGAATCAATTTAAGGAAGCCATTCTGAAAGTTTCAGAGAAAAAAGGATCCGATTTTCATTTCGAAACAAACCTTTTACTTGATGAATATTTTTCCCATGATTATGACAACCCCGAAGAAAAGGATAACATCTTCAAAGGCAAAACGGCCAGACTCGATCTGATGATTGAACAGATGCTTGAAGATGCAGTTGTTATGGATACAGCCGGTACTTCTGAAATCACAGATGTTTTATCCAAATTTTCTGATGAAGAAAAACAGAAGATTCTGCAAGCAATTCGTGATGAAGATATTAAAGAGTTTCTTCAATCCGCTTTCGAAAGACGTCTTTCAGAATGCAAAGAAAAATACAAATGGTATAGAAATTATCTTTTACGGTTGAAACGGATTGAAAAAAGACTCCTTACGCAGCAATAGCTCCCATATTAGTTCTCAGTTTATCCAGGGTGCGCTGTTTTATATAATGAATATATTGTTTTGATTTTCCAAGTTCTTCACCTATTTCTGAGAGTGAGTATGGCTTCTTATATTGCTTAAGACCATACAGCATACAGATGATTTGTTTTTCAATAGGCTCAAGTTTTTCTAGATTCTCATAAAGGGCCTGTTTTTGAATATGATAAACTGCTGTTTCTTCCGGAGTATAATCGGTCGTATCAGGAATTGCAGAAAGTCTTGTTTCGTGAGAATCATTACTTGTTTTTTCATCCAGACTAATACAAGGCTGTGTCTCTTCGAAAATATCTGAAACCACTTTTCTATCGAAGCCAGTTTTTACAGAAAGCTTTTCAATTAATTCTGACTGACTGCAATCTGTGTTCATTTTTTTCATAGCCTTATTAAGCTTTAAGATCATTCTGAGCCGTTCATCACTCTGTCGCTGAATGAATCCGCTTTTGTTCCGGGCTGAAACGATTTCATTCATGATATACATTTTTGCAAGCGTAATAACTTTCGTCCCTTTACTGAAATCATAATGATCAACTGCTTTGATAAGACCAATAACCGCTTCTACATCAACTTCATCATTTGAAAGTCCATATCCATAAAAAGTTTTTGCATAGCTAAGTGCATAACGGATATTTGCACGAATCAAAATCTCGCGAGCCTTTTTATTGCCAGCTGCAGCTTGTTTTGCAAGATTTGTTTCGTCTTTTTTTGAAAGTGGAGAAAGCGAAGCATCATACAAAGAAATAGACTTGCATTCAAAAATCTGATTATTCATAAGGCCTCCAGAAATATAAAAATGTTAGTCTTACTTATTATATGAAAGATAGTTTAAAAGTTTAAAAATTCAGGCATTTTTTTACCGATTTTTTTGACACTACACAAAAATGTCTTTCAAACTTTCGAAAAGGTTTTGCAAATACAAATGTCCTTGCTCTTAGTTGCGGGCATTATGATTTACCGTATTTAGAAATAGGATAATCTGAACCATAACGAAGCCGGTCTTGAAATCCGGCGGTTTTTATTTTGAGTTTGGTTTCTTCCAGAGTAAAAGCTGTGTCACAGACAGTATTGGGATATTTACGCAACATATACAGAGTTTCTGCAACAGGCCTGCAATGCGATAATTGCACAGTAACCTCAGGATAGGATGCGATATAAGATTCAAACTTTACCGGAAGTTCAAAATCATTTTCTCCACAATGAATAAGAATATGTTTGTTATGTTGCTTTGCATATGAAAAAACTTCTTCTGCAAGTACAGCGGTACGGCAGTCCTGCAAATCCCAGCTTTGTGCCCGCGGGTGAATCTTAAAACCTTCGTAAGGAATTTCTGACATTGCCTGAGCAACAGAAACATCTGAGTTTTTTGAAAAATGAATTTCAGGAACGACCCAGTAAAGTGCATGAGCTTTTATGTCGAGTTTTTCCGCAGCAACAAAAGCTTCCTTAATCTCACTGCGTATCAGTTCATACAAATCACATGCAGAAAGTAGCGTCTGCTGCAGAGACTCATCGTTTTGAACAGCAAAACTTTCTTTGCAATAACGGCATGATGTTGTAGATGAAAACCATACTTCGTCAATGCCACTGGACTTTAATTCTTTAAAAACACCCTCTGCATCATAATATGTATCATACCATTGTCCAATGTGTACGTGCCAGTCTGTCATATTTTAA
>JAIKVO010000207.1 GCA_024685655.1 Treponemataceae bacterium | reverse complement strand
GTAAAACATTCGGCTCTGTTCCGGCGGATATTTGCGTCATTCTAGGACCGCACATACACGAATGCTGTTACACCGTTGATGCCGAACGTGCTGCGTATTTCCGCCGGGATTTTTCTTCGGACTGCTGCACGCCTGTTGATGGCGTTGCTTCTGGTGCGAGCTGTTCCAGTTTGGAAGGCGGTTCTGGTGCGGTCGGTGCGACAGGTGGCATTTTGGCAGCAACAAAGCCTTCCGCGCTTGGTGGCGTTCCTGTGGCAAGTGTCGTTTCTGGAACAGGAAAATACCGGCTTTCACTCGCGCGCGCGAATGAAGTTTCTTTAGAGAAATCTGGAATAAAGCCAGAAAACATACTTCACTGTACGGATTGCACAAGTTGCTTCTCGCTTCCGACTCTAGGTGTCGCGCCAAAAAACGCTCTGGTTGCATCAGAAGCCAGAGCTTGTGACTTGCAGTCCCGCGACAAAAACGCTGCGGGCAACGCCGCCATAGCCAAAGCGGGCAACACCGTCACTGACGGGGCTGGTAACTCTGCTGACGCAGCAACCGCGCATGTCGCAAAATATTTCCCGTATGGCTCTTTCCGCCGTCAGACAGCGCACTTGCCCGAAGGAACCCCTCTTGAGGAACGTTTCAAAATTTTTTCCGCTATGGCGGCTGTAATCGGTTATTTATCTCAAAGAAAATAAAAAATCATTGTGGATTTGACATTGAGAATTTACTTATGAAAAGTTAGTATTTTTCATTAATCGAATTTACAACTGCAAGAATAACATTCAAATCGTTTGGTGAAAAACGGCGTAAACGATTTTCAATTTCTAAAATTTTTGGCTGGACTGATTTTTGCGTAGAAAACTCAGTCATGTCTAGAAGATACTCTAGAGAAACTCCCAGAAAACTGGCAACTTTGACAGCCGTGTCGGCTGCTGGAATACTATTACGTTTAATTCCAAAGCTTATATTAGCTGCGTCGAATCCTACAGCTGATGCTAGTTCTTTGCGAGTCTTACCCAAATATATAAGTTCCGAATCAACCTTTTTCCAAAAGTTCATATCAAAGAATATGAAAAAAGATAAAATTCTGCTTGAAAGAAATATCAATTGCTGTATAATTAGTTTGTATCGTTATCAATTGATAAATTGAATGACAATACATATTTAAGTTGTAAGGAGTGTGTTATGAAGAAAAACGGAGTGATGGTCGCAATTCTTGTTTGTATTGCGATGGTGTTGACAGTTGTAGGCTGCGCTACGAAACCATTGATTGAATACCAGGTCATCGATTGGGACGGAGCTGCGAGCGGCAAAAAACAATCTGAATGGCCGAGTGAAATAAAAAATCTGGGAATTTCAGCCCTCGATGATTATCCAGGCATCAAGGAAATAGTAGGAAATAAAAAATGGTTTCTTACAGAGGGAAAGAACAAGAACGAAAAACTTGCTCGCGAAGAAGCTCGTAACACATTAGCTTTCCAGATTGCGCAGGAGCTCAACACTAATGCGATATCGACATTCAATGAGGTTATTGATGAAATTGAGCAGGCTCAGGAAACAATAAATGCGTCAGCGTCAAAGGCACGTTTCACAGGATTCGAGCGAGCGGCTGAGACTTGGGTTTATCGTCTGGAAATAGACCATACAGCGAACGACAAAACAACCAAGGAATATGTCTACTACGATTTGTTCGTTGTTGATCCTGATGTTTTCGAGCAGCAGGTTAACAAATACCTTAGCGACATCATCGGACAGGTTGTAAAGAGCGAGAACCTGCAGCGAGCGAACGAACTCCGCGATGGCCTTGTTCATGAACTTATGAGCGATGATACGGCATTGTACAGGTATTAATAGCCTGAAATTCAAGTTTTAATATCTTGGATATGGTTTCAGCTTTCATTTAAGAATGAAAGCTGAAATTGAACTTACATTCTTTTTGTTCCGTCTTCAGGGATTTCTGAAGATGGAACTTTTTTGTTTTTCGGAGAGAACGATATGATAAAAAGTGAAGCAGCAAAAAAAACATTCTTCTACGAAAAAATACGGTTGATTTTTGTTTTAACCCTTGCAATCGTATTGATGTCGGCTGTCATGGGATGTGCCACGTCTAAGGAAATTATATATCCTGCCTGGTACACAGAGGATGGTCTTGAGGAGGAATTCCCTTCAGCCTCGTATGTCCGTGAGATTGGCACAGGAAAAACGAAACAGGATGCAGAGAACGATGCCATCTCATATATATCACGGCGTTTTGAAACAGAGGTCAGTTCCAGTTATACAAGCAATATGAGTGCGAATTCGACTGACGGAAGCACAAGTGTTATCGAGAGTATTAACGTAACCAATACAACCTTCTCCAATATGAAATTGTTCGGTATTGAATATAATGAAGGTTTTTACAATAAGAAAGAAGACAAATACTATGTAGTTGCATATATCGATATAAACAATGCGTGGAAACAACATGAGCCCTCTCTACGTATGGAAAGGGATAAATTCATGGCATATTATGAAGCGGCAGAAAAAGAGAAAGAAGCCGTTTATAGAATCAAGCTGCTGAACAATGCCCTTGCTTCAAGCGTTGGATTCACTGAAAAACTTGAGAAACTTCATCCATATGAGAAAGTCCTTTTCAAAAGAATTACAGACAAAAACTTCGGTTCTGATATAAAAACAATATCCGCTATACCTAGCATGATTGAAAATGAACTGCTTACAAACCCAGTTTTTATAGCTGTTGATGATGACTGTAATGGAATAATCGAGGATGCGGTGCGCGAAATTTTTACCCAAAAAGGATTTTCCGTGATCGCAAACAAAGCGAATGCCGCTTATGTGGCGAATGTCAACGTAAGTTATAACCCCAACCCGGACAACAGCAGGGTTGCTCTGAATCCTAGTATGACGCTTTCGCTTGATGGAAAAGCGGGAAGCATATACACAATCGGTGTCGAGTGTTCCCGTGTAGTGGCACCGACAGAGCAAGCCGCAAAAAAAACGGCTGCGAAGGATCTTTCTGCAGAAATTAAGGAAAAACTGCCTGATGGTATAAAAAACAGTTTGGACATATAAAACAGGAGCCCAAATATGACGGAAAAATCAACAAACAAATGTCGCGGTAGACGAGTCGTTATCTCTGAACGGACAAAACGCTTTCTGTGTATTGCCTGCATTTTTTTATTTTGCAGTATTCTTTTTGCGCAGGCAAACAATGTGGTCGTCTGGGTAATGCCTACGGAAGGGGAAAACCTTGGTGGAGGCGAAGAGAGATGGCTTCCTGGTGAGGTTCAGAAATCTTTACGAGCAATAATAACAAACTATTCAGGACTTAGAGTCGCGGAGGAAAACGCAGATTACCTCGCACAGATTCAGGCAAGAAGCTACAATGAGAATATCAGTGAGGAAGATGCCGTTCGGATGGGAAGAATGCTCGGCGCAAACTATGTAATCCGCTCTGCTGTTACAAAAACAGATAAATTCTACAGTTTGAACGTAATCTTTCAAAATTTAGAGAAAGGACAGCATTATGCCGAATCCAACAAAACAGCCTCTTCTACCGAAGTACTGTATGTAATTCCAGGATGTGCGGTAAACGAGGCTGTTATAGAAATATGTGACATATTGGACACAAAAGGATTCGGAACCGGTATGTCGCAATACACCAAGCGAATACTAAGAAACGGTGCGAACGATCTTTCTGATGAGGAAGAGAAAAAACTTCTTGATGAAGAAATTAAACGACGTAACTCAATAATTGCCAGCATTAATCAGGAACTTGAATCAAATAAGTTTTCAACCGATACAGATGCTGCCTTGGCAAAAGCTCAGCTTGAGCTGCAAAAGAACAGGGAGCAAGAAAATCTTAAGCAGGCACAGCAAAAACAGGAGCGTCTTGCTAGGGAAGCTGAACTTAGGGCAGAGGAAGAGCGAAAACAAGCTTCACGTTCTTCGGAACAAAAAAAACGCATTAGTTCTGCAGAGCAGGAAATAAAGGAAAAAATCGAAGAGCTTAGAAAGCAGAAAACAGAGGGATCAAGTGTACTTAATCAGATAAAACAAATCGAGGCGATGAAAAAAGCGATACTGGACATTCGTGGAGAAGAAAAGAACGAAACAACAAGGATCCAGCAGGAACGGGATGAGGAACTGAAACGTAAAAAAAGCGAGATAATGGATGCTCCTCTTCGTGAAGCTCAAAAGGATAGCAAAGGAAACATGCTTCCTGAAATTCGACAAATACGTGAAGACAATTACAAAAAAGAAGAAACAAAGATTCTGGATGAATATGAAACAAACTCCAAAAACTTGTTCGTAAAATATAGTAAAGCAGAATATGAAATTTGGAATTTGATAAATAATCATTACGATATTCTGGAAAAAGGAAAAACTGCAGATAACATCGTGACCAAAGACATTAGAGTTGAAGTGGGGCGATACCGAGGAGAAAAATACGCCTGGCCTGTTAGCATAACGCTAATGTCCGACGGAACTGAGCTATGCACTTATTCATTTGAAATTGAATATGAAACGCTCTCTGGGAAAAAACCGAATCTTGCTTCTGATGAATATGTAGATGAGGTTGATTTATACAGCAACCTTTTTTCAAATGTGAGTGCTCCGTTATTACAAGTTTCAATCGTATATACTGTTACCCCAGCTCAGTCGAATGAGCCTTCCAAGTATTACATTAACTTAGCAGAAGTAAATATTAAAAATTTAAGCAACGATAAGGCAGTATCTATAAATGCAAAAGCTTTTACAGAAACAAAGCCGCTTCAAATGAAGCCTTTTTACAATGTTGTTGGGTATTCTAGTTCTGATTCAGACTTTGTGCGTGTTAGTAGCGGAACATTCGATATGGGGGGAGTTGGTACTGGTAAAAGCAATGACCGTAGAGTTACTGTAAGCAGTTTTTATATATGTAATCACGAAGTTACGCAAATCGAATATGCGGCTATTATGGAATCTGCCCCAAGTCATTTCCAAGGAAACAATCTGCCTGTGGAACAGGTGAGCTGGTATGACGCTATAGAATACTGCAACAAGCTGAGTGTACTTCAAAAACTTACTCCGTGTTACAGCCTGAATGGTGATACGGATACGAGCAAGTGGGGAGCAAAACACGTTACTTGGTATAGTGTTGTCTGCAATTTTGACGCGAATGGTTACCGTTTGCCTACGGAGGCTGAATGGGAGTATGCCGCGCGTGGAGGAACATACAACAGCAGCTATGAATACAGCGGAAGCAATACGATTGAGAACGTTGCCTGGTATTCTGACAACAGCGGCAGCCAGACGCACGAAGTCAAGAAAAAGACAGCCAACGCGCTTGGACTCTACGACATGAGTGGCAACGTAGATGAATGGTGCTGGGACTGGTACGAGGACGGTTATGGCCGCGTCATACGTGGCGGTAGCTGGAAGTTCAGCGCTTCTGACTGCCGTGTTGCTGATCGGATGTTTTCCCCACCCGAAGACACGTACTACAGCATTGGTTTTCGTGTGGTGCGCGGTATTCCAGAAGAAAGAATATCCGAAGAAGAAAAAAACAGGGCAGAGCAGGAGGCTCGGTTTAGGGAATCTTTGGAAAGATCTTCCTCACAAACAATCCAGACAACTACGCGTTTTGGAGAGGGAGTAGATATCAGTTATGTAATAGGTCCGTTTTATAGTGGTTTTGGTCTAAATTTGAATATTTATTACACACTAGTAACGCATTTCTATATTGGCGGGCAGCTTGGTTGTGTATTAGCAGAAGTTGATGAACAATATAATTCATCCAGAAGTTTTAATTGTTTAACCGGAAGCTTGCTTTGTGGTGTAAACTGCAATATTTCACCACTTTGCCTTTATGCTCAGTGTGGATTCGGTTTTTATGATGCTACTGCTCCCGATGCGTTATCTGGTTTTTTATTCTCTTTTACGTCCGGTGTGGAATATGGAACTGACTTTTTAATATGTGGAGTGTTTTACAGTTTTCAAAGCTTTGCTGGAAGCGGCTTTGTGGATTCTTGCGGTATCAGTGTCAGAGTGAATTTGTTTTAAGGGAGAGTATTTATGAAAAGTAATAAGTGGTTTGTAAATGGTCTTTTATTATTTGTTTTATTATGTTTTATAAGCTGCGGATTGTTGTTAAATCAAGAGAATCCAGAAAATAGTTCCAAACTAGCAAGTGCTCTTGGAATACATTACACTGGCGGTTCTAGCACAACAACCATAACGCCCACTACAGGAATGACGCTCGTGACTGGCGGCACGTTCAGCATGGGAAGCACATCTGGTGATAATGACGAAACTCCTGTGCACAGCGTAACTCTGGCGAGCTTCTACATGTGCGACCACGAGGTTACGCAGGCAGAGTTCAGCGAGATCATGGGAACGAACCCAAGTCATTATTCCAGCA
>JAIKVO010000174.1 GCA_024685655.1 Treponemataceae bacterium | reverse complement strand
GGCGAAAAGCTTTCTTTGTCGCATTCGTCAGCATTAAAAAAATTATCCCAAAACTTTAAGGCATCATCGTATTCTTTCATTTTTATCCTCTTTTTTTTGTCATAGCACCGTAAACCGCGCCCTTCCTTCTTTTTTAGAAATTTTAACCGCTTCCAACGCCCGCTGGAGCGTCTCAGAAAAATTCTCGCGGCCATTGACCATTGTTGCCCCGATGCTCGCCGGTAAATAATAATTGTTTTCTATATAATCAGTGCATTTTTTGTAAAGCATTTTCTCAGAAAGGATGTTCTTCAAGTAGACCGCAAACATATCGCTTTCGAAACGGCTCACAATATCTGACCGCCGGAAAAAATTCTTTGTATACTCTGCAAGCACCTTGATTTTCTCGTCACCTTCTACGGTTCCATTATTTTCGTTGAAAACACCCATGTTATCGACATCAATTAGGACAAGCGCATCGGCAGAAAGATCAGAAACAGTGACAAGGTGATTCCTTACAAGACGGCGGAACTCAGTAGCATTTGAAAGCCCTGTAAGTCCATCCTTTGAATCAAAGATCTTCTTAAAAACAATTAAACCCATATTCCTGCGTTTAACTGTAGAGACAATTTGAACCGCTATTATGGCGCAGAAGATTATGCAAAAAACGATGATTTCTTTTGTGTAAGTGATAACAAACAGTTTCCAAACAGGCATATCTTCCATGACATTTCCTCACTTATCGCGATTTCGCAGGATTTCTGGTGTTTCACATATTTTAAGGCGAATTCCGCCTGTAAAATCACACAACTGCCGACTTTCCCTCACGGGCAAATCTTTTCCGTCACATTTCCAGACATGCGGCTACCTGCACATCATGTCCGTTTTTATAATCTTCAATAGTAAAATCCACAAAGACATCTGGCTGAATAGAACCTGGAGCAGCAGACGGATCAAGCACAAAATGTTTTGTCGAATACATTGCGTTTATTCCGCTGTTCGGAAGCGTCAAATAGCCAAGCTCGCCGTAGTGGTTGATTGCGCCTCCAGTCGGAGTTCCAACAAGAACACACCCGGCTTTTTTCAAATCCCATGCGTTAAGCACAGCCGAAGAAAATGTGTCAGTGCCGATAAGCACAAATCCTTTGCATTTTCCTGCAGAAATGCGTTTACCAAGCTGATTTATGAACGAATCGAGCAACATTGAATTTCCGCCGCCGTTAAAACGCAAATCCACGATCACACGGGAAAAACCAATATCGTCTATAAAACCGATTACATCATTTGAAAAATCGGCAACGCTGTAACCATCTGCATTCGTACAAGTATTATACTGAACAAAAAGCGTATCTTCTAAAATATCGTAGCATTCATAAAAAGAACGCGCGGTAAGAGTACGCTCCAAGCTCATCACAAGCGTATTATAGCTAATTGAATTGACTGCTTCATATGAAAGCGGTGCAAAAATGATTTCCGCACCATCGCTGAACTTCATGCGAACATTGCCATCATCAGAACCAAGCCCTGCAAATTCGAGCGCATCGCGCATATTCATACGCTTATTTGCCTGATCAACAGCGAATGCTTCGGTATCATAACTGATTATTTCTTTCAGGGCAGAAAAAACCTTATCCGGAGTTTTGCCGTTCAGCTCAACAATTTCCTTTCCAACACAATTCTCATAGTCGGAGCCTACTGCGCTCACAATAAATTTGCCGCCGACTAAATCCGTACTATATGGATAGAATTCCATAAACTGAAGCATTCCTTGCGGGATTCCTACGCCTGTGTGCCCGTCATGAAGCATAGCCGCAAGTTTTGAAAGCTCAAAATAAAGGGAAATAAGCCGCGTACCTTGAACTTTTCCGGTATCTTCTCCGGTGGTTGCGGATTCGCCGGCAGCAGAGTTTTCGCCAGTTTGCGCGATTTCCCCGTCAGTCGCGGATTCGCCGGCAGTCGTGTTTTCTCCGGTTTCCGTGATTTCGCTGGCAGCGTGCGCGTTTTCTCCGGCTACTTCACCGCCGGATTTTTTTTGATTAGAAGCCGCCTGATCAAGCCGCTCCGACGCATCAATCGCAGACTCGCAAAACTTTTTTATAGAAACAAGCTCTTTAACACCAACATGTTTTTTTACAATTGTATTTGCGAACAACAAAATATCGGCACCTTCCGGAGAAGTTGCTTTCATGGATTCCAGCCTAGCAACGGCCGCTGCGTCTTCATCAGACATCCGTGACGCACAAGAAACAAAAAATAGCGTGCTCAAACACAAAAGCACACAGCTCAGCGCAATGGAAAATGATGTTATATTTACACCAAACTTTTTAAAAAAACGTACATTCATTTCTATATAATAACAGGTTTCGCCACATCTGAAAAGGTAAATATCAACATAGCGCGTAACTGGCAACAGTTTTCCGGGCTTGCGGGGTTTACTAACGCGCATTCCTTCGCAGAACGGCGGCAAAGCCGACCGTCCCACTTCGGAACAGCCCTGCCGGGCTGCCCCTGCACCCCGGCGCATACCTTATCGTAAATAAAAAAAAATACCCTCGGAACCAAGCTTTCAGTTCCAAGGGTATATTCATAACATCGGGCGTTACGCCACATCTGTTATGCTACAGAAATCATAATGCGTTTTGTCTGTGCCTCTGCCTTGCGAGGGATAACAACCGTCAAAAGTCCGTTCTTGAAAGCAGCAGTTACTTTCTCCTGGTCTATATCTTCTGGCATCGTGAAGCTCCTTGAGAAGGTCGTGTTCCGTCTTTCTTTAATAAGATAAACGGATTCAGCAGCCTCTTTCTTCTCTTCCTTCTCAGCTTTCTTCGCATCCTTCAGCTTTGATGATATTGTAAGAACTCTGTCTTTAAGGTCAAGTTCTACATCGTTTTCTGTATATCCCGGAAGCTCCATCTCCAGAACGTAAGAATCTTTCTTTTCGGAGACATCAACACGCGGCATAGCAGATTTTCCGTTTTCACCGTAACCATAATCGTTGAAATTGCGGTCAATTACATCAAAAAGATCAGATGTAAATCTCGGATTGAAAAATGATAATGTGTTCATAAAAACCTCCAAAATTTCCGCTTCGGTTTTTTACAGCCAACTACGGATAATTAATTGCATTAAGTATTATCCGCGCCATGCGCAGATTCCGTAACTCCTTAAGGCAACCGCCTCAACTCGTTACACTAACTATATTGCAAACACCGTGCCAACTATTCAGAAAAAACATTCATTTTTATAAGGTTTTAATTGATTTCTTCTTTGAGAAATTTTTATTTCTATATTATATAGATATTTACAAATATAATAAAACACTAAATATCGCTTGGAAAATTTTATTCAAATTACAAGAAATGAACAAATTAGTAATAAATCATTCATATTTAATTAAAAAAACAGATTAAAACTTACTATTTATATAGAAGAAGCTCCAAAACAGACACAAAACACTTTTTAATCAGTCTGAACTGAGAAAAAAAGTCCGATTGTGTCATTTTGATAGTATCAAATTGTGTCAATTTGATACACTGTAACTCTAATTGAAAAAAAACGTAACCAGAAGGAAATGATAGATGAATCAAAAAAGAGCCTGCGGAAAACCGCAGGCTCTTAGCAAATGAAGTTGCAAAAGCATTCAAACTTCTGCAACCAATGTAATTGTTTCTAGATTAGAAAGAAATCTTTGCTGAAACGTTTGCAGTTCCAAGCTTCGGTTTTGCAGATGACATCAGGTTAGCTGATGCATAAGCAACTGTGAATGTTGTGTTAGCAACAAGACCTTTAAGCTCACATCCTGCATAAACATTGAGTGTGTTTGTAGCAGCTTTTGAGAACTTAACAGCGATTGTAGGAACAGCGTTCTCGAGGCTGTACTTAGCATCGAAAGCGAGTGTCATTCCTTCAGACATTGCTTTAAGGTTAGTGATATCGAACTCAACACCAGCAGCGAGGTTCTCAACGAATGTTGTGTCATAAACTGCTATGCAAAGTGGGATAGTAGCCATGTTCTTAAGGTTAAACATAGTTGCTACAGAGAAACCGTTTGATACTTTTCCTGTCATGAATTTGATAGGATCCTTGTTCTTGTCGCCCCATCCGAAGAGGAGTCCAGCAGCAAGTTCCATTGTATTTGCAAAATTCATACCGAATGCGAACTGTGGCTCAATGAAGAACTTGTCATCAAGTTTAGCAGCATAGCCTAACTGAGCAAAAAGACCTTTATCCTTAGCACCGTAGAAATCCATTCCGAATCCTACTTTGAGTGTAAGACCATCAACAGCCTTAACATCTACGTCAGCAGCAACACCATAGTTGTTTGTATACTGAGAAGTCCTGTCTGAACGGAAATCGATGTTGAGGTTAAGTACGCTTGGAAGAGCAACTTCGAATGTTACACCCTGTGTTGTGTTTCCAGAACCACCGAATGCACCAACATTGAATGTACCAGAATCGCTAGCTGCAGCGAGAGCAAGCTTATAACCGCCGTTCTGAACATCGCCAGAGCGGATACCGATAGCAAAATTCTCACCAACATGAATTTTTGCTGCGCCTACAGAAGCTGTTCCGTTTTTCCATGCACCACCATCGTACTGAAGTGGGTCGCCAACTTTAATCTGCAGATCGCCCCAAACACCTTCACCAGATGTAGCCTTGTCACCTTTATCCATAAGAGTGAACTTCAAATTTGCACTTTCAGAATTTGTAAATCCTGTCTTTCCTGTGTCAAGATCAACACCCCATGTTACAGATGCATTACCTGTGAAATCTGCAACTTCGTTTTTTGCTGCTGGTACGTCAGCGAATGCTGCGAATACCATGGACAATGCCAGTAAAATTACAAGAGCCTTTTTCATAATTTTATAAAAATCCTCCTTATCTTTTCAACAATGCAAAACCAACGGTTTTTTATGCATTATTGACTATCCCAGAATAACACGGTATTTTAAAACCGTCAAGGTAAATCTTTTATATATCCTTGTAACACCTTTATACATTGCTTTTCTAAATTTTACAAGCCTTAATACAACATTTTACGTGTTTTTGTCATTTACAATGGATAGAGGTTATTACCTATGTCGGTAAAAATTCATAAAAACTTTAATGATTTATTTCATCGTCTTGTATAATAGATTGAACACCTGATAAAGGTAAACCTGTACATTCAGCTATAATGTCTGGATTAATTCCCTTTGAAAGTAAGTTCTTCGCTGTTTCTAAGGCTTTTTCCTGCTTGCCTCTTTCGTAGCCGTCTTCCCGCAATGTCTTTATAATGGCTTCTTCGTTATATTCAGTCAACAGAGTACCCATCACTTCCTCCTTCTCGTATGCAATCAAACCGTCCAGCAGGTTCTCTCTTATCGCCCATTCAACGACCTCATTCACGGCTTCGTTGGGAGTCATATTAAGAACATCCTTGTTGTGGTTGACTCGCGAAACGAACCTGACGTAATCATACAGCGGTTTGCACTTTTTTTTGAAGAGACAGGTTCCTGTTTTCGTTGATATTTATTACATGAGCCGTCCACTCGAAGCGTCCGGATTTGTCTTCGTGAATAAATGCATCTGACAGCTTCAAGTCGTACTGCTCGTGTCGTTGAGTGCGTTGTACAAATCAAGCCGCCAGCGTTTGCTCTGCTCATTGTCGCGTCCGAAAATCGCCTTGAAAAGTCTGTCCCGGTAATGCTTGTTGCAGAATGCAAGTCAGTTCCCGAACACATATTATTATTTGCCAATGCGGATGCGAAATTTCACTTTTTGGACGAAAAATCGGGAAAAAAATTGAAGTAAAAAAAGGGGCGAAAAGTGGCTGTTTTTCATTTAGAAAAAACGGAGGATTTTTATAAAATTATGAAAAAGGCTCTTGTAATTTTACTGGCATTGTCCATGGTATTCGCAGCATTCGCTGACGAACCAGCTGTAAAGAACGAGGTTGCAGAATTCACAGGTAGTGCATCTGTAACATGGGGTGTTAATCTTGACACAGCAAAAACAGGATTCAAGAATGACACAAGCGCAAGCTTGAAGTTCACACTCCTCAGCAGTGGTGACAAGGCAACAAGTGGTGAAGGCGTTTGGGGCGAGCTCAAGATTAAGACAAGCGGTGATTCTAAGTTCGCAACAGGATCAACAGACAACTTTGGTGGAGCTTCTGTTTCTATAGACACAGCTAAAATCCATATCAATGATATGATCGCTATCGGAATTCTTTCTGGTAGTAACGCTTACGGTGAATACAAACCAACTCTCGCAGTTTTCTCTGACAAAGGTCACGTAAAGACAGACAAGGTTGGCGGAGCAGTAACCCAGGGTATTAATGTTGACGTAACGCTTGATAAGCTCCTTGATCTGAGTGTTGATTTCCGTTCTGCTCCATCTGCGGCGTATGCAGAAGCAGGATATAAAGATGCTTTTGGCGTAGATCCTACTGCAGCTGCAAAAAGAAGTGTAAAACCAGAAAATTTTGAGACTTTCGAAGCGTATTGGGCTGCTCTTACAGCTGAAAACGCAACAGTTAAATCGAATTCCGATACAATCGCGGCTGAAAATGCAAAATTGCAGGCATATAATGATTGGAAGAAAGCAAAAGATGGATATACAGATTACGGAAATTATGCAAACCAATATGGTATAGGTGCAAAGCTGGCTCTTAAAGCTGTTGATAACCTTAACCTTAGCGTAGGCTTCGGCATGGATTTCTACGGCCCAACAAAACCGTGGGGTCTCGCCGTAGCAGCTGATTACAAACTCGGTCTTACGGAAACAATGTACATCAAGCCGCAGGTTGGTTTCACGATGTCGAACAAAGAGAAGAGCGGAAAGATTGCTACAGCTCTTCTCGTAGGATGGGGTTCAGAGAATCAGGACACTAACATCAAATGGATAAGCAAGAAAGTTTCAGACGGATTCTCTGTAGCAACAGAAATTTCGTTAGACAGCAAGGAACCTATTCCTCTTTGTGTAGGCGTTTGGGACTCAACATTTGTTGAGAACCTCAAAGTTGGTGCTCAGTTCCACGTAGCTAACCTTAAAGCATTCGCTATCAACACACTCGCTGTTGAGTTCGCTTATGACCTCGGCGGAATTAAACCTGCTGTAGCATTCGCAATGGACAATGGCGGAGACCTCGCAGAAACATTCAAGAAAGAAGATGCTATGAAGCTTTATGTGGGATGTGACTTCACAGGTTTTGTTGCTAACACAACATTCACAGTTGCTTACGAGTCTGGAAACTTTAAAGCATCAGCAAACAAGCTTGGTACTGTAAACCTTACAGCAAAGATTTCTTTCTAGTATAGAAGAAACTTTTATTACGGTTGTGGAAGTCTGTTGACTTTCGTAACTGAACTTTACCAAACTCCTGTGGGAAACCGCAGGAGTTTTTTTTATACACAAACAGCTACGCGCCGGGGTGGAGTGGTTGCGCAAGCAAGGATTTTTGACCGCTCGCGGGCAAAAAGACCGAGCGTTAGCGGGCCACGGAACACCCGAAAACTGGAAGGTGCGAAGCACCGTCAAACCCGCGCCATATCTTTAAGCATTTCCTATCACTTACCTATTATATTATTTTGTAATTCGTTATTATAAAAATAAATAACTAAGAAAACACAATCAGGAGGCACCATGATTTACGGGTACATTCGCGTTAGCACAGATAAACAAACTGTTGAAAATCAACGTTTTGAAATAACAAAATATGCAGATAAAAACAAACTGCACATCGACAAATGGATAGAAGAAACTGTGAGCGGTACAATTTCGCCAAAGAAACGTAATCTTGGGAAGTTGCTTCACAAAGTGCGCTCCGGTGATACAATAATCTGCTCAGAGTTGTCCCGTCTTGGACGTTCAATGTTCATGATAATGTCAATTCTGAACAATCTTATGGAAAACAACGTCGCGGTTTACACCGTAAAAGAAGGATATCGGCTTGGGCAGGACTTGCAGAGCAAGGTTCTGGCGTTCGCATTCAGTATTTCTGCAGAAATTGAGCGCACACTTATCGCGGAGCGCACAACAGAGGCTCTTAAACGTTGTAAAGCAGACGGTATTAAACTTGGCAGACCAAAAGGAAGGAAAAATTCAGTTTACAAACTCACAGGAAAAGAGAAAATAATCCAAAAAATGATTATCGAAGGTTACACAAAAACTTATATCATCAGCTATCTGAAGGTGAGTTCCGCAACTTTGTACAGTTTCATGCGGATGATGGGGATTGAGTATTGACTTGCGCAACAGGAGCAATGCGAGGGATTGCGTCATCCGCGTGAGTATTCGCGGCGAGCACGAAGTGCAAAGTTACGAAAGCGCCTCAAACGAATGACGCACCTCCATGACCTTATTCACAGACCGCTTGAAGTCTTTTAATTCAATGAGTAATATTGCGATATGAATGAAAAATCTGAAAACATAAAATACCGCTTTTTGCTCGGAACCCACACAATGATGTTCTGTGTCGGTTTCGGATATGCCACAAGCTATTTGCAAAACTTACAAGTTCCAGACGGAACTATCGGGTTTGCAATTTCGTTTTTCGCTGTGATCGGAGCATTGTTCCAATTACTGCTCGGTCGTGTCGCGGACAAAAGCCGCCGTTGGAATTTCAAGAATCTGCTGATTCTTCTTGCCGCCGTTCAGCTTGCGTCGTCTTTGGCGTTGCCGTTCACAGCTTCTTTTTCAATGTTAAGTTTAGTTCTTTTCGGTTTTGTTCTTATTATAACGTACTCTATGCTGCCGCTTCTTAGTTCCGTGAGTTTTTTCTACGCATCGCAAAATCTTAGGGTGGATTTCGGCATTGCCCGCGGAATCGGTTCCACGGCATACGGAGCTATATCCATAATTATGGGAAAGACTGTAACGGCGTTCGGCACCGGTTGTATTCCGTTATTTGCGGCAGGTACATCGCTCGCCCTGCTCATAGAGTCGATGCTGCTGCCATCTCCGGCAAAGTACCGTACTGTTCATTCAGAAGATCCACTAAAGACGGCAAACGTAAGCGACGAAGGAGCTTCCAACAGTTTCTCAGGCGAAAACGCAAAATTGCAGAGTGGGCGCAGTGGGCGCGAAACTGGAATCTCTTCGCCGGAAACTCGCAAAATTGAAACATCGTCGCCAAAGACGCGCGAAAAACCGCTTTTACTGCGCTATCCGGCTTTTACACTGATGTTTCTAGGCTTGACAGTAGTAATGGTGTTCCATAACATGAACATAACGTACTTCGTGCGTATAATCGAAAAAACAGGCGGAAACAGCACAAGTCTGGGAATCGCGCTCGGTATTGCGGCCGTCATGGAGATTCCGACACTTTTCTTTTACGGAAAACTCAGCAAAAAAATTTCGTCAAAGACATTGCTTCTTATTTCGTGCCTTGTTTTTACAATGAAAGCTTTACTTTTCTGCATTGCCGGGAACGTCATCGCTGTATACCTGATACAAGGGCTTTCAATCGGGTCATTCGGACTTATGGCAGCAGCAAAAGTATACTACGCACACGATACGTTCGAAGAAAAGGATGTCGTAACGGGACAGGCTTTTGTTTCTATGACAGAAGCTTTAGGCATGGTAATGGGAAGCTTTTTCGGCGGACTGATAATAAACGCAAGCGGCATAAACGGCGTTCTTTGGGGCGGATTTGCAATATGCGCGATCGGAACCGCATTAGCGGCAATAAGTTTGTTCTGCAAGCAAAAGAAGCACAGCAATGCGAACCAATAAACCGCCGTACTTTACATAGACAAAGATGAATAGAACAGAACTTCACGAATCGATTATCAATAATTCGCAGGTCACATTCGCACGGAGCGGCGGAAAAGGCGGACAGAACGTGAACAAAGTGAACACAAAAGTCTGCCTGCAACTTCCGGTCTCTGCGGTAGGCGGCATTACAGAAGAAGAACGCACACTGATACGGACAAAACTTGCCGCAATTATAAACGCAGATGATTGTCTTTATCTGAATGTTGACGATGAGCGGTATCAGGAGATGAACCGGAAAATTGCGCTGGCACGTTTGGAAAACAGGATAACGCAGGCTCTTGTCGTTCCGAAAAAACGTAAGCCCACAAAACCGACGAAAGCGAGCAAAGAACGCACACTAAAACTGAAAAAAATCCGCTCCGAGCTGAAAAAAAGCCGCGCAAAAGTGGTATATTAAAGCGAGAACTGCGGATTCGTGCAAGGTGCCGGATTTCTCGTCTGCGCAAAAGTGGTATATTATACAAGGAGGCATGATGAGGGAAGATAACATCGAGATATTTCAAGACACTGAAAGGCTTTGTAAAACAGAGCCGGATCTTGTTCAAGCGATAAAAAAATCAAGCGAGAATCAAAAACTTTTTTTTGAAAATGATTCTATTGAGTGTGATAAAAAACGTTTTGCCGGCAACGCGAAAATTGTTGTCACCAAAAAACGAACTTATGAGGCTGCAAGCGCATACAAAGGTCAAAAAGTCGCCGTCCTGAATTTTGCGTCTGCATCAAATCCGGGCGGAGGAGTTGTGAACGGCTCTAACGCCCAGGAAGAAGCCCTTTGCCGTTGCTCTACCCTTTACTTCAATCTGAACGAAAACCTGAATTGGCAAAAGTTTTACCTTCCGCACAGGCGCGCCGCGGATCCACTTCACAATGACGACATTATCTATACTCCAGATGTTGTTGTTTTCAAATCTGATACGTCATATCCAAAACTGATGCAGCAAAATCTCTGGCAGAAAGTGAATGTGATTACATGCGCGGCGCCAAACCTTCGCGAAAGGCCGAGCAACAGCTACAACACCGGGGACGGTAACACTTCCGTAACGATAAGCGACTCTGAATTGCAGGCTTTGCACGAAAAACGGGCTAAAAAGATTCTTGATGTAGCAGCTTTGTATCAAAATGACGTTTTAATTCTTGGAGCGTTTGGATGCGGAGCGTTCAGAAACAAGCCGGAAGTTGTAGCGAATGCGTACAAAAACGTTTTATGCGAATACAATCATGCGTTCAATGTAATTGAATTTGCTGTTTATTGCTCGCCAAGGGATGAATCGAATTTCCAAGTCTTTAAGAAGATACTAGGCTAAAAGCGTCTTTAATAATTCGCATTGTTTTTTTCTCATTTTGCGATCAATGGTTTTGGGATACTGATTTGCGGCACCCATTTATGGGTACTAATATATAGCACTATGCAGACCGATTTCCTGTGCGTAGCGAATCGATGATTGTCTTAATGCTCGCAAAATCATCATTCGCTGAAGCTTTTGACAGCTCCGGGAAAACAGCATTCAATTTGCGCGGCAAGTTTATTTTATCAAGAGAATCCATACACTCAAGAACAGCGTTTTTGTCAGCTGACGAAGCACCGGCATACAAGGCTTCAAGCATGGCAAATATTTCTGCCGGCTGAGCATCTATTTTGGGAATATCGGGTTTCTGCTCTGGTTCTGCAGGCTCTTCCTCTGGCTCTGGAACCGCCGACTGTGTGGCTGTGGCAGACTGTTCAGTTTGCTGCGGTTTACTTTCTTCGGTTTCAGGCTCATTATCGTTCTTATAAACACACTTCGCATAATAGTTTATAGCGATAGGAGTTTTGGAATCAATTTCCGCCATGAATTTATCCGCATCCTTAGAGCCTGCAAAAACTGCTTTGCCGCATTTCTCCAGATAATCCGCCATTTTGAAAAGCTTTTCTTCCCCAAGCTGCTCTGCGGCTTTTTTGAGCTCCTTCATTTTTAAAATATAATCTTGAAGATCTGTGATTTCGTCATCTTTTTCAGCATCTGGTTCATCAGCAGAACTTTCTACGGCGTATTCTGCTGAATCTGCTACCGATTGTCCAGAAGCATCTTCCTCTTCCGAAGACTCTGAAATATCATCAAGAGTTTCTTCTTCAGGCATCACGATATCATAATCATCATATTCACTTTCCAAATCATCTGTATCTGCCGCATCTTCCAGGGTTTCTGCAACATCAGTATCGTGAATTTCAGCCGTATAATTTTGCTGAATCTCTTCTGCTTCATCGTCGATACTGCTTTCATGGTCAGGAACAACAGTCGTGCCAGGCTTTGTGAAAAAC
Organism: Treponemataceae bacterium; assembly: GCA_024685655.1. Classification (GTDB taxonomy): domain Bacteria; phylum Spirochaetota; class Spirochaetia; order Treponematales; family Treponemataceae; genus Treponema_I. The sequence goes on along the minus strand of JAIKVO010000174.1, from coordinate 11,157 downwards.
TGGATAACAAGCGGGACAAGAAAGAAAAGCAACACAGAAAAAATAAATGACACCCCTAAAAAGGAGAAAACATTCATATTCCGCCAACGCACCTGCTCCACAACTGGAATATATGTGACAATAACTACATCATCGCCTTTGAAGTACGCAAAATGACACGAAACTCCAAATATCTCAGTCTCGCTTCGTTTCATAGGTTTGTATTTGTTAATATCGATTCCGGCATCCTCAAGCGTCCTGCACGATTCCAAGCGTTTTCCACAGCGAATATCGTGAAGACCGTCAGCAATGATAATTCCGCCATTTTCACCCACAACATCATATTCTGTAAATAAATACATCAGCTCAGGCTCATTCGCGGAATTCGCGACGGAAATATTTTTTTGGACTCCGGTAATTTCTGCCAAAAGCAGAGTTTCTATGTTCTTGCACGTAACAGAATTCTGAAGGAAAATAAGCACAAAGCCTGCGAAAACATGACCGAGCAAAATGGATAACGCGATACAGAATCTTACAACATTTTTTTTTGCGGTCGGAGAAATTTCCCATCTATATTTTATCATTCTGATTATGCCCTTTGTTTATAATACATCGGCATTTTTTTACCTGGATTTTAGGGCATCCATGCACACCAATACTGAACTACGCTGATTTCTACAAATTAGAATGTGAAAGTTTTTCAAAAATCGTCTGATCGCAAGGAGGGTTGTTAATCCAAGAACTCGTTCAACACCTTCAAAAGTTCTTCCGGTTTTATAGGTTTTGTTAGATGGCCGTTCATACCAGCCTCCAACGCTTTTTTTCTGTCTTCCTCAAACGCATTGGCTGTCATAGCGATAATCGGAATGGAAGAATAAGAACTGTTTTGAAGCTGACGTATCATGCGAGTAGCCGTGTATCCGGTCATGAAAGGCATTTGTATATCCATGAAAATGAGGTCATAATATCGGTCTGCGGCTGCCCTGATTTTCTCGAGCGCAACAACTCCGTCTTCTGCCATATCAACCTCAAGATTTTTTTGCTCCAAAATAGCTTTCGCAATCTCCCTGTTAAGGAAATTGTCTTCAACGAGCAGAACCCTGTGCCCTACAAAGCTTGTACGCAGCTCTTTTTTTGCCATGTCGCCCTGTTTTTTTCTAGAATCTACGCTGTCGGCATCTGCCTCATCCTTGGATTTCACCCTTATAGGCAGCTTCACAAAAACAGTCGTGCCTTTTCTTTGCTGCGTCTTTATATTAATTTTACCACCCATCTTATCAACAAGACCTTTGGTGATGCTCATTCCAAGCCCGGTACCTTCAACACCGCTTATCGTAGACGACCGCTCCCGCGAAAAAGAGTCGAATATACGGCGCACAAAGTCTCTCGACATGCCAATTCCGTTATCAGCCACAATAAACTCATACTGGCTGAAACCATTCTTTGCAGGAGAAATCTGTCTTACAGTAAAAACTACCTTTCCGCCTGAATGCGTATATTTTATCGCGTTGGTGAGGATATTTATCATTATCCGGTTGAAACGCAAAGTATCTATATATATGTAAGAATCTGAGACATTTTCCAAAGAAAGGCTAAGGCTGATATTTTTCTGCTCAGCATTTCCCTGAACTATAGCAACAATATCTTTTATGACTTTTATAAGATTAGCTTCTGTTTCTTCCAACTCAATTTTGCCGTTCTCAATACGAGCCATGTCGAGAATATCGTCTATCAGCTTAAGAAGATGATCGCTCGAAAGCTTCACTTTTTTAAGGCAATCCTCGACCTTCACCTGATTCGCTCTGGATTCAAGCGCCATATCAGTAAAGCCGACTATCGCGTTCATTGGAGTTCGTATATCATGGCTCATATTGAACAAGAACGTTGATTTTGCTTTGTTTGCGACCTCCGCCTTTACCTTCGCTTCCTCTAGAAGTCTCTGGTGCTTTATAGCCTGCTTCGTCTCCGCATCGACATTCCTTATTCCCAGAATTACAGTGTTGCCTTCTTTACAAGAGGTATCCCTTACAACTTTTGCCTGGTAATACATCACCTCGTTGTCTATGCAAGCCCTGAAATTCACTATATAGCTATGATTATCCCTAAGAACCGCAAGAATTTTCTCTTTTTCCATTGCCTGCTTGTAATGCTTTATATCATCTTTGAAAATGGCTTTATCGGCAAAATAAGTCATGCGATCGCGATAGTTAGAAAGCTTTTCCATATCTTTTTCGAGAGACTTGAAAACTCGACGCATAGAAAAACGCTTCACGATTTCTTTATCAAGGTCTATCACCGCGATTGTGTCAAAATCTTCCACAAGTTCATTGAAAAGGACTTCCTGCTGATAACTAAGCTCTTTTTGCTCCGCAAGTTCCGCTTTTGCAGACAGTTTTTTTCTTCTCTCCGAATCACCGTATCTGAAACCGATAAAAACGAAAATACTAAGTACGATAAAACTTAGGATATACCAAAAGTTCTCTACGACAAAATTTGACAAAGAAAAAGTCGCGTTTTTGGTATAATATTTATTTAGTATGTAATGAATTGTTTCATCAGGAATATAATTCTTCGCACGGTTCATAATGTCTAGGAACGGCGTATTCTGCTGAGTCGTCGCAAATGAGACGAAATTACGGAACGGATGATCTGCGGCAGAAAATATTTCAGTTGCAGTGCTGTCCTCATCGATAATTTCTTCCTGAGAAACAGCAAAGATGTTCCTCAAAATCGGCGTCGATATGAATATTGTTGAAGTTTCAGCCTGATATATATCCGTTGAAACCGGGAATGCCGCATCAATCTCATCGTTTTTAAGAGCTTCTATAAGCGATTGAGTGTCATTATAGAACTTGTAGTATATCGTAAAATCCGGAAGACGCAGTTCCTTTTTGACAATATCTATAAAATCAGCAATAAAACCAGATGGCTTCCTTGTATAATCCAGTCCAGAAAGCGGCAAATCATCTTTTAGACAACCAAGAACAATTACAGAATGATTTTTAAGCCATTTATCCTCTTCTTCAGAAAGCCGCCAATCATAAAAAAGCGGTGAATACACATAATTGTAAATCATGTAGTTGAAGTTCGGATTTATCTGATACATTTTTCCCTGAGCCTGACAAAGTTCCTCGTACAAATCAGTTGAACCGGGGGACAGAGCGATGTGATAATCAAACCCAGCTATTCGGGAAAGAGGAATCCAGTCAAGTTTACAGTGAGTATCTGTATAAAGAAGCATATCTGTATCACCACGCTCAAACGCGTCAACGGCTTCTTTTTCTGTGTCAAAGGTTACAAGAGAACACGAAATATTATTTCTGGTCAGCCAAGTCTTAAAAAACGGAAAACCATAAAAATTCTTCGCAACCGCGACCGTTTTTCCTTCTATTACTTTACGATTATTCTGTATGACGTTCGTGTTTTCCGGTTCTATAAAAAGGAAAACGCTTTCTGATCCCATTGCATAATCAGAATAAAGCAGATTATCCGGGTTTTCGTCAATTTTAAAAACATGCATGAGCATGTCGATTTCACCAGTGCAAAGCTTTTGGTAAAGTGAAGAAAAGTCGCTGTATACGTACTCGTACCGCCAGTTAGCGTAATAGGCAAGATATTGAAGATATTCATAAGCATAGCCAGATTTTACGCCGTTGTTGTCAATCGCGGAAAAAGAGTCATCGTTGTCCACAAAACCGATTTTCACTATGGCGCGCTGCGGATTTTCCTCTGTTTCGTTCTCATTTTTTAAAAAACTCAATTGTTGCACAGACGACGAAGAAGAAATTTGGCCGACATTATCGTGCTGGGCGAATACAAATTTCCCAGGAAATACCGAAACTAACAGAAGAACAAGAATAATTACCCAGCGCAAAAACGAGAAAGAACCAGCATGTGATGTGAGTACAGGTGATTCACTTTTTACTATGCTCATAAATGAAAAACTTCCCGACAAACCACCCAAAAACGATTATAAACCCGAATTTTTAATTTGTCATGATTTTGTGCGAAATTTTTTTTCAGTTTTTCTGTGTGCCGGGGTTAGCTTGAAACTTCGTGCTTTGCACTCGTTGCGAAATACTCTAACGGTCATTCTCCTCACCAACTCAAAGCCTCGCAGCATAGCTGCTCGGTGTCTCGCTCAAAGCACGCCAAGTTGGTTCCGGTGAACAGTCCTGCCGGGCTGCCCCTACACCCAGGCGCGTAGCTGGCAGGACTCCTGTATGGAAAGCATTGCCGAACAAAAGCAACAAGCTAGGGAGCAGCGCATGAGACACAAACAGCGTGTAGTGCGATATCGCACGTTTTTGAAACATACTCTGCGACCTAATTATTTGACTCATGTGCCTGAGTGCGTTCGGTACGTTTCCGGTGCACCAAGATACGAGTATGGCATAGGCTTATTTTCCGCATGAATAACGATTTTCTCCAGAACGAACGCCGGAGTCACAGGATAAACACGCAGAATGTTCAAGCCTTTTTTACACGGAACTGTCACTGTTGAAACTCGGATATTGTTAATTACGTCAGTTCCCCAGGGCTGCTGGTCATCACCGACAGCGAACGCAGGCGGAACAACATCCTTTAAGATGCGGTAGCCGTTCACTTCCGCAATGAATTGAAGCTTGTTTTTCTTGCTCACAGGATTCAGCGGACTTTGATAAAAGTCGAAGTTCATCGAGTTTGCTTCATCAAGCGCGAAGGCGTACTCAACAAACGGTGCGCGGCTTGAGTTTGCCGCAGATTTTTGCGCGTTTGGCACGTTTTCTGCTTGCGTCGCGGTCGGGAACCACGCCGTTTCCGGGAACACTTTTACAGCCGAGAGCGTCTTTCCATAGCCGGGGAGCGTTTTGAACGCGGTAACATTGCCGGTGCTGTCAGTTTCACTAGACGCGCCATTGCTTTTGGCAGCATCACCCACGCCCATAGCACCCGCGCCCGCCTTAAGCTCGGCGCCATTTGCAGCGACATTCCGCACGAAATGCTCCGCCTCAATCGAAATATAGTCACCCGTCTGCACAAAAGTTCCGGCGGGAAGCTCGCCTTCAGTCAAACTCGCCGTGCAAAGTGGGCGCACGTCAACCTCTATTGGAACAAGCGTTTTCGGTGCGGTTTCAGTTTTTCCGAACACCCCGATATACGGAGTCTCGCTGATATTGTCGACTTTTGCAAGAAGCTCTCTGTTTATGCGCACAGTAACTTTCTGCAAAAGCTTTTTCGCAGAAACTTCACCTTCTGTAGTCTCAAAAGAAAGCCAATTTTTGTTCGTTTTAATTTCAAACTTGAACGGAAGGGCGCTCGCCGTCGCGATATTAACACAAACTTCCGAAACTTCCGGGTTACGGAAAGCGTTCAGATGCAGTATTTTTCTTGTCCAATCCTGCCCGATAGAAACTGAACTGTCGCCGTCGATCCACACAACAATACGCGGCTTGTTCGCACCGGGGGTCTTAACTTCAACAGGCAGCTGGTTGTCCTCTTCGTTCCAGTTCTGAAAGCCTATATGCTCCGACCAGCCCATCGCGTACCACCTGCCGCCGTCAACTGTGTCGAGTTCGCGCACAAGATGCCTGTCAAACTCAATATATTCTCGTATTTTCTCACAAAGCGGATTCGCCGCCAAAATGCTGTGTTCCGCATACCAGCGGTTCTTTCCGGATGTAAGCTGAAGTCGCAGCACGTTCATCGTTCCGGCGGCAGGGAAATAGACCTGGCTGTAAAAACCGGCGTAAAGGCTTTCCAGCACAGCCCACGGCACACAAGCGGCATTCGTACCCGAGGCAGAACCAGCTCCCACCGCACTTGCTCGCGAACCTTTCGCCGCACTTCCGCCTGAGACGAGCCTTTTTTTCAGAGCGCGGTTCAGCTTCTCCACATCCGCAATAATCTTCTCCGCTTCGGCAAGCACCATATCAGACTCACCGAAGTTCACCGGATGGAACGTATCTGGCTTTATGCATTCCGTGCGCCGCATACGGGCAAGTTTTGTGTAGCGAGTCAACACAGACGCAATCATGTTGCGCTCGTTCTTTTTAAGCGCAGCGAACTGAAAATCCGCCCATTCTTTTGTATATTGCTCCGTGGTATAGCCCAAATCAGAGTATTTTTCGTAATCATACGCCAAGTTCAAAAAATAACTAAGCGGAAACTCGTTCGAGAAAATGTCGCCAACGTTTACAATCCACAGTTCGCGAATGCCGAACTCGTATGCGGCGCACATCTGCTCCTTAACTTCCGGCAGGCTGTTCGTATTCGCCCACTCATAGCTGTACGGCCATCCGTGATAATCAAAATGGAAATACATGCCGTATCCGCCTTTGTGGTTCCGCATTTCCTCAGTCGGAACAGTGCGCAAATGACCGTGATTGTCCTCGCAAAGCATAAGCGTTACGCCATCAAGTTCCGGATCGCCCATCAAGCCTTTTGTATCTTTGTCACCGTAAAAATACGGCTCCACTTCTTTGTAAAGAGCGAGCATACGCGGAACCTTGTCCAAATCAGCATTCACGTATTTCTTTATCAAGCCGTTCTGTGTTTTAAGCACGTCACGAAGCAAATCAATATTGTCTTTGAGCGTCGCATTTTTGCCGAGAATCGCTGTATCTGCCTCACCGCGCATACCAACTGTAATTACGCTTTCGAACTTGCCGGAACGCTTCAAACCGTCTTCCCAAAAGCGCGTAATTCCCTCTCGGTTCGCCCTGAAATTCCACGCATCGCCATAGATCGAATCTTTTCCGCGCAGATATTTGTACTCCTCGCCGTTTCTGCAGCACGGTTCATGGTGCGACGCGCCCATAATCACGCCATACTCATCAGCAAGTTCCGCGTTCAAAAGCCCAGGACCGTCCTCGCTGAACCGCGCCGACCACATCGCCGGCCACAGATAATTGCCTTTCATGCGCAAAAGCAGCTCGAAAACATGCTCGTACATCTTGGCGTTAAAGCCGCCGTAATTGTGCATCGTCCAGTTACCGAACGCAGGCCACTCATCGTTTATAAAAAATCCGCGGTACTTTACAGATGGCTCTTTAGAAACGAAATTGTCTTTTTCGGTAAGCTTCACAGCGTCCTTGTGAGCAGGAAGCACACCAGCCCAGTCCACGAGCGGAGAAACTCCCATTAACTCAGAAAGGTGAAAAAGTCCGTAAATCGTGCCGCGCTTGTCGCTTCCCGCTATTATGATAGCAGGTTTTTCGAACCTAGATTTTCTGGAACCGTTACGAACGCGCAAAGCTGAGCCATCGAATTTACCGCAAGCATTCATGCCAGAATCACCAGAGCCGTCACAAACACTTAAATCCGACCGTATTGAACCTGAATCATTTATAATGGAAGAAAAATCCGTCCGATTCACGACCGTAAATGAATAAACCTCACGCTTACTCTTTACATTATCGAGATTTATTACACCTTTTTCCGCAAGCGCAGAGATAATCGGGCTTTTCCCGACTGTGCCGAAAATCACGAAACAATCCGCATCCGCGTCATTCTCGCACGAGTCGCCCCAAACAACCTGATTCGGCATCGCGCCTGTAACTCTTTCAACATCTTTTCTAACTTTCGCGGCTATTTTATTCACTCCAGAAAACTCGTCGCGCCCAGAAACGAAACAAACTGAACTTTTGTTTTTATTTCTTCCTTTGGCAGAATTTCCGCCAACCGCCAAGTTTGATATTACGACCATTTTTTCCTCCAAAAAACGCGCCGAGCGTTATTAATTCAAAACGCACTATGCGGACAATTTTCACAAACACAATCCAGAAAAGAGAAAAATTCTCATCCGCAACTTGTATACTAGAATGTCACTTAATAGCTCAGATGTCAAGGATTTTTTGGGCGCGACCGCTCAGGCAAGTCACCCTCGCGATCGGGCTTGTCGGTCGGCATCGCCAACCTAACGAGTTTGCAAAGCAAACTCGTTAGCAACATGTGGTTGCGTCGGGTTTCGCGCTAACCGCGCTCCATTCGTGTGGCAAAAAGCCGCACGAACTACCGCCACTACAAGCCCTCGCGCGTCGCAAGGACACATCCGTGCGTCCATCTGCACACATGAATGTGCACAAAAACTGATGAGTTTTGCGTCAGCAAAACTCGGTAAGTTCGGGCGGAAAGGAAGCCGCCCGAACTTCTGCCCACTTTTCTGTCGCGGCTTCCAAGTTTTGCGCTGCATGGGTCATCGCATAATCGAGCGACTGCCCAGTGCTAATTTCATAAACGGAAAGATTTGGGTACCGCTCGGCATTTTCAACTGCAACACTGCTATTTTCTGATGCATCGCATAAAACTTTGCCGGAAACTCCATCAGAAAGCAAGTTTTTTCCGCAAAACACCACGACAGGAACAATGCGCCGCTCAGAATCGCGCCCACACGCCCTGACGGCATCCCGCGTTTTTTCAAGAATTCCGCCAATTGCCTTACCCATAAGGCTTTGCGCATCAAAGCGGCCTTCACCAGTAATAACATAGTCGGCTGTTCCGGCTGCCGCCTCAAAGCCATATAAATCAAGAACAGTGCCAATTCCGCTACGCAAAGAGCCGTACATACACGCAACGCATGCAAAACCAAGCCCTCCGGCAGCACCTGCTCCTGGAAATTTCGAAAAATCTTGCGCAGAAACGCCACTTTTTGCGTTGCAAGCCGCCACGATGTCCGCAAAATGGCGGCAGCCAGAATCAAGAAGCTTGACCATAGCCGCATCCGCACCTTTTTGCGGCGCATAAACAGCCGAGCAGCCGTTTTCTCCACAAAGCGGATTTTTCACGTCACACATCGCGACAATCTCAACGCCCGAAAGCAGCTCCCACAGCACGGACAAGTCGCACGAAGAAACTTTGCAAAGGGTGCCGCCCGTGGGCACGAACGACTTACCGTCATCACCGTAAAATTTTGCTCCCATTGCCGCCATCATTCCTGCACCACAGTCGTTCGTGCTGCTTCCGCCGAGCGTAAGAATCAGTTTTTTCGCACCATGGTCGAGCGCATACGCAATCATCTCGCCTACACCGTAAGTCGTTGTCAACAAAGGATTCTTACGCTCACCCACGGACGGCAACCCCATCGCCTCGGCTGTTTCTATAACCGCAGTTTTACCGCCATCAACAAAACCAACACGGACAGTCCGCTTTTCGCCAAGAAATGCACTTGTAACATCAAGGCTTTCCGTATATCCGCTGACAACAGAAAGAATACAGTCCATAGTGCCTTCGCCTCCGTCGGCTATAGGCATTTTCACAATATCTGCATTCGGCAAGCATTTTCGTATGCCTCGTTCCGCCGCGTCACAAAACTCTTTCGCTGTCAAACTGCCTTTGAATGAATCTGGTGCAATAATAATCCGCATATTGAAATTATACCAATGCGGCGGGCAGGACGCAAACAATTTTGTGGACAGCCGCGCGAAGGATTGGAGCACCTGCCGTCAGGCAGTTCGTAAGCAACCGCAGGTTGCGTCGAATGGAGCGCGGTTAGCGCGTAAGTGCGGAAAGCCTGACCGGTGCGAGCTTGCGAGCACCGGGCGCGCCCTGTGTGAGAAAAAACGATACATCTGCCTTTTTCGTGGACAACGCGATTTTTCCGTGTTAAAAGAATATTATGAATAATTGTTTTGTTTTCCGCCGTGCATTCCGGCACTCATTTTTCGCGGTTGTTCCGCTCCTTTTTTTAGCGATTCTTTTTTCTTGCAATAACGTAATTACCGATAATACAAAGAATACCCCCACAGTCCAGCCAAATAACGGCAAAACTGTAACAATCACCGGCTACGTCCGAAACCCATACGCTGAATCAGGAAACAGCCGCGCGGCTTTTCCTTCGGCATCTTTTTCTGACACAAGATATTCAGTTACCGCGACCACGACAGACGTTTCCGGCGAAGTGACCGGCGACGCAGATAACATATAGCGGCAGCAATACGATAGAAGAAGTTGCTTGGTACTATGACAACAGCGGGAACATGACGCATGAGGTTAAGAAGAGAGCTGCGAACAGTCTTGGAATATATGACATGAGCGGAAACGTATGGGAGTGTTGTTGGGACTGGTTCGGCACCATAACGGGCGGCACGGCTGCCACCGGCGCGTCCTCTGGTTCTGAATGCGTTCTACGTGGTGGTTCTTGGAACCACTACGATTATTTCAGTGCTGTGTCTTACCGGAACAAGAACAACCCGTTCATGCAGAATTTGAACTACAGCATCCGCATTGTCCGCACCGCACAGTAACTAGGTGGCAACCGTCGCAGACGGTTACGCCACTGTCATGCGCCTTGGCATGGAGGGGCGCACAGTTCGCTGCGCCTTGCGTCTGTAATCAGCACAGCTGTTTCGTTAGCAAGTCAACTCAATCAGCAGTGTTGACTTGCTAGCTCGCCGACTTGCTCCAAGGGGAGTCCGGTGCATTCAGCTATGATTTCTGGATTAATCCCTTTAACAAGAAGATTCCTCGCGGTCTCCACGGCTTTTTTCTGCCTGCCTTCGGCAAGACCTGACGCGTGTCCTTCGCACCGTGCGGCTTCTTTCATAGAAAGCTCGTCGGAGACATGCATCCAGTAACGTGTCTCGTGATACCAGTTAAGCTCGTCCTGGCTGACGTTCTTCAAAACTGTGAATGCCATCACTATCCCCCTGTTCGCCTTTACAAGACCTTTGATGTAATCCTGTTTCTCCTCATCAGATACGTACAAAAAGAATTTACCCCACATTTCAGCTGGTGTCAATGAAACGATGTTGTCATCAAGCCTAGCGATTTTCGGCAGCTCATAAAAATAACGTTCAGTGTCCGGGAAATCACGCGGCCACTCTCGTTGCGCAAGCAGTAGTAGTTCACGCAGTTCTTTTCTTCGGGGTCGAAAACGAAGTTCAGGACAGAAATCTGGAACACTTGCGGTATGTCCTGCCATTTAGAGCCTTTTGGGGTGTAGTGGTTAAGGACGTGTGCCGCGTGATACTCCGCGCGTTTGCCGTAATCGCCCTGACTGTTGCTGCCCTGCATCTCAACGTTCGCGATTTTGCCGTCGATTTTGCAGTTGATGTCGAACTCGGCCTGCTTGTCGCCGAGAGATTCCCCGGCAAGCTCGTTGGGTTGCAGGACGACATCTGTGACTGTTTTCTCCAATATGTCGGAGAGAAAGCAGGTGAGAGCCTGATGTGCTTCGGGCGATTCGGTGGTGAAGAGAAT
>JAIKVO010000171.1 GCA_024685655.1 Treponemataceae bacterium | reverse complement strand
GTTTTAATGTCACCGCTTTTTGGCGAACAGAACAAAACTTCGGTCGATATTGCATTTCGTATTGACTGGACGTTCGGCTGTTATAAGGAAACAACTTTCTCAAACATCTCGCAATCTTTGCTGAGCCCGCGTTTTCAATTGGAAACGTCAATTTCGCACGATAATTTCATGCATAAAATTACGTTGGATTATTTTTATGGAAAACCGCAGTCAGCAATGACAGATACGGCAGTCGTCTATAAAAATTTCGATCCGATTTCCGGTGAAACATATTATGAAGCTTTTCAAAGCAAGCTGCAGTTTCACAGAATCAGGGCACAGTACGATCTTCTGTATGGTTTGCCGGAAGATGGGAAACTCAAATTCTATGCAGGCGGAAGCATAAGCACCAACGTATATATGCAGTTCGAGAATTATCCTTCCATTACAGGTATCGTTTCAATTGGGCCGTCTGCGGCTCTGGACTATAAGATTGATTCGCAGAATTCAGTTTTATTGTCCGGCGGAATTCCTCTTTTTGGGTACGGGGTGCGTCCTTCTTACGCCGGTTGCGATGCGAAGCTGATGAAGTATGCCGAAGAAGATTTTTTGAAGGTTTTATCCTTGGGGAATTTTTTAAGCTTGCACAATTATCAGTCTGTTTTCTTGAATGCAGAATATAAGGTACAGGTCGCAAAGAATTTCGCGATAGGTCTTGGAGCTGGTTTTGAATACTCAAGGATTGCGGTGCCAGAAGAGAGACCTCTTTATTATATAGACGGAAATTTCAACACGATGGCTATCGTGTCATTTTAAGCGAAGGTTTTGAAGGAGGAAAAGATGAAATCGAATATAGTCATAAAAATCAGGATAATCGGAGTTTGCCTGCTTTGGATGTCATCAGTTTTAAGCCTGAATGCATGCAGCTTTTTTTATGGAGAGCAGTTAGGAAGCTCTTACAACGAAATGTTCGATTCTATGTGGAACGATTATAATGAAACATATGCGCTTTTTGATGTTCGCGGAGTGGATTGGACAGAGCAATACAATATTCATAAGCCTAGAATCTCTGAGTCTATGACGGACAAGGAGTTTTTTGATGAATGCGCGTCCATGCTCTATACGTTGAGCGATTCCCACGTCTACATCAAAACTCCGTTCGGAAGCATGAATTCGGGTGAAGATAGAGCTCAGCCGGATGCTTTTTCGCTTAATGAAGTGTGTTCCCAGTATATCAATTCACCCACAAAATGCGGAAACGGAATCATCACTTATGGAACACTAAGGACAGACAGTACTGTCGGCTATATTCATATAGCATCTTTTTCAAGCGGACAGACGGGAATAAACCAGAAACAGGACTGGGCTTCGGATATCGATATTGCTCTGGAAGAACTTAAAGATACGAAATGCATTATTCTTGATGTCCGGGGAAACAGAGGCGGACTTACAGGAAACGTCTCTAGAATTTCCGGCAGGTTTTGTGCGCAGAACAAAGTGTATGCGATATCTCACACTAAAAGCGGCAGAGGTCAAAATGATTTTGATGACGGCATTGAGCTTGAAATAAAAAAGAACGGAAGCTGGCAGTACACAAAGCCGGTTCTTCTTTTGACAAATGCTCAGACGATGAGCGCTGGCGAGGAGTTTTCTATGGCGATGACAACACAGCCGCATGTAACGCAAATAGGAAACCATACATGTGGAGTATTTTCGCTTGCCCTGGAGCGGTGTCTTTGTAACGGCTGGCGCTATTCTGTTTCGGTTCAAAAAGTTACTGCCCCGGATGGAAATACGCCTGAGGGCAGGGGCATCGTACCGTCGCAGGAAAATTTGATTCTCAACACCACAGCCCAAGATGACAGGCAGATGCAGCGTGCGCTGGCAATTGCACAGGGAATTCATTAACTTAATATGATTATGGGAAAACTTAACCGAGGGCTGAAAAAAAATCGGGATTGCGTCGATATCATTGCTCGTGCTTTGTGTGATGGCTGTACTGGTAGCTTTTGGAATCCTGAAAATCAGGACTGTACGCATCAGCACAGATTTCAGCAGCGTCTACGAAAATGAGAAGTATCGTTCCCCTGTTTCAATTTCTGGAATCGGCATGGTAAAACAGGAGATTTCCTGCGGATATGCGGTCATAGAGATGTTTGCCAAGTGGAATGGGAATACGGATGTAACTGAAAAAGCTCTGTACGGGAAATATGGAAAAATCGTCACATCGACAGGAAATGCCTTTGATAAAGAAATGAACAGGCAGTTTCACGAATACACGACAACAATGCACAAGTATTTGAAAAACGAAGAGCTTATAGATCTTGTTTATGAAAGTTTGGCGGCGGGATTTCCTGTTCCGGTTGAGTGGGCGGCATTACTCGGTGATGAGTGGACATTGCATTATTCACTCATCACTGGGCTTGATATTCTGAATGATCTTGTAACGATAATGAATCCGTATGGCTATATCGAGGAGATTGGCTTGCAGGAATTCCTCAACAGGACGAGTTTTGAGGCTTATGAAAAAATGCCGCTATTTCTTGAACTGGGGTTTGCTTTCGGGATTTTCGAGAAAAATACGGTATTCATTGTAGAATAATAACCCCGCTGCTTGCAACGGGGTTGTTCATTCGCAACGCTGTTCGCTCGAAGCTGCGCTGCGGCATTGCGTTTATGGGTGGATTCGGGCGGGTGTGTTTTGGTGTGTTGGGGCGGGCTTTAACCGCCTAATCCGTGAGCTTGACTTTCTCGATATTGCCGATATTTTTAAGACCTTCTGTAAGCCCGATAATATCAAGGTTGTCTGATGTCTTTACTGTATAGATGACCTTCGTTTTCTGCTTCTCAATGTCGCGTGTGAAATCCACATTCATAATGATAAGTCCATAGCTCAAAAGGTTTTTCTTAAGCAGTTTAAAATCGATTGAGTCGTTACGGAAAATCAATTCAAGCTGTTTTGCGTGTTCTGCCGGAAAGTATACAGACTCAAGTTTCGCGAACACGACCATGCAGATAACGCACAGAACTGCGACGATAATGCCGATCCATGCCATTCCGCAGCCAATAGCCATACCGATTCCAGCTGCTGCCCAGACTGTTGCCGCGGAGTTCAGCCCCTTGATGTTCAGACCGTGCCGAAGGATTGCACCACCGCCTAAAAATCCTATGCCGGAGACAATCTGTGCCGCGATTCGGGTAGGGTCGCCCGCGTTTTGAAGCCGGTGCTGCGAAACCTGTGGAATATACAGCGAGATAATCATCATAAGGCATGATGACATACAAATCAGGATATGGGTACGTAAGCCCGCGTTCTGCAAGTGAACCTTGCGCTCAATGCCAAGGATGAAACCTGCAATCATACTTATGAAGATACGTAAGAACATTGCAGAAAAAGTAATTTCAGGACCTGTCAGTGCATCAACGAAAAAATCAATAATAGCCATTAGCAAAGTATAGCATAATTCTAGCGATAATGAATATATACTGAAAAAGAATCGAATCTCCAAAATTTTGGTTGTTTATTTCTGGTATTCGTCCATGAGTTTTTTTAAGGTAAGCGCGGTCAGCTAGTGCCTTGTGTGCCGCTGTGTCGTAGTGCATGATTAGGCGTGTTATCAGAATCTGAGTCCGAATCTGCGTTTTGTAATTCCTCCTTTTTTTTGCCGTTCTACTTCTGCTTCAACTAAAGCCCGTAGCATCGCTTTCCTGACAACACCGAATGTACCACCATTTTGACCGTTCTCTGGCTTCATCATATTTTGCCTTCTTTTTTGCGTTTACTTCTTCATTCTGAACAACTTGATAAATCGTGTATATAAACTAGGTTACATGTACTCCCATCTGTGTTTTTTCTCATTGTATCGCATCGGAGTGGGACACATTGTGATAGAATCGGGAATAATTGTCTTCTCGGTTAATCCAAGTTCTTCTTCAAGTTTTTTCTTATCAGCCTGATCAATTTTGTGTATTCTGACTGGATCGTCTAATATGATATAATTCTGAGTGTAAACTAAACATGGCCAAAGGCTAGCAAGACAGTCTTGTAGAAGTACAAAGCTTTGATTTTGATCGGAATCAGTAAAAATATTTATTTCGCGATTCGCTTTTTTTTCTATCATCAAATGCATACATGCAAAGACTTCTTCAATTTCCGAATAATAAAAAACTGATATCTGTTGTTTTGTGGAATTTATATTCTGCAATGAATTCATTAAATCTATATTTGCTTTATATTTGTTGTAAAAAGTAATGAATGTTTCATACTTTTTTTGTAAGGATATGTTTTTTTTATCGTGTTCGATTGCCATAAAAAAGTCAATGTAGCTTGAAATGGAAACATTCATAGTAATTTTGTGCATTTATATTTCTCCTTATATAAAAGAATTACACCATCTTATTTCCCATTCTTCTCAATGTTTGAATAATGAGGGAGTGGATAGTTTTGAAAATTAAAAAAGTGTTTTGTACAAACGGAAGCCCCCCTGCTTTGGATTTAATCGAGAATGGGGGGCGAAATTTTAAAACAAAAATTCTTCCAGAACAGTCTTCGCTGCTTCGGCTTCGATTTTGGCGCGAATCGATGGCATCGCCTTATTTACGGCATCCAAAAAGGTGTCTTTCAAAATCCGGCATACGGTGTCTGCGGTCAGTTTTGCATAATTTTCCCGTGTATGCTCGACACTTAGCCACTCCGTGCCGAAAGCTTCAAAAATTTCTTCGGCTAGTTTTTCGTCTTTTAGAATTTCCGTAACTGTTTCTCTGAGAAAAATTTGAACATAGTCTTGAACTTCCTCGGGCAAAAAAAAGAGAGAAATTTTCCTTATTTCGAAGATTTTTTTGTCCATAAGTAAATTCCACCAACAATGGTTACACAAACACATCCGATAAAAAAGCGATTCGTTTTTTCAGTTTCGCGTGTTTGGGTTTGATCCCGTTTGTATTCACAAAGAAGGGGCAGAGCCGTCTGGCGGGCTTCAGCAGGAAGAGTTTTCAAAATTTCAGACAGGCTTTGAATCTCGACTGTTTCGGTTGCGGCAGAATTACTGCAGTCCTCTGTAAACACCCGGGAAATAAAATCAAGAACTTTTAAGCCCCCCCCCAGTAAAGGGTTCGGAACTGCGGCCTTCGGCGGGCGTTCGGCCAGGGCTTTTACAATTGCTCGGCCTTCATTTCTCTCTGTCATCGTGAGATTTTCAGTTTTAAGCATGCGTTTGCTCCTTTAAAAAAAAATTGTTGCGGCAACGCCGTAATTTTAGAATA
>JAIKVO010000107.1 GCA_024685655.1 Treponemataceae bacterium | reverse complement strand
AGGAACGCCTTGTCGCCGACTTTGTAGAGTTTGCGGCTCTTCGGGTTGTACTCCGTGATTTTGACCATCGTGCTGCCGACCATTACCTGATAGTACTGGTACGCGCCCATGAACGTGGAGAGGATAACCTCGCACGGGATTTTACCCTCGTCTGCAAGCGTCACGGATTCCGGACGAAGAACGATTTTGCATGTGTCGCCGGGCTTGATGCCTGGATTTCCGCCAGCCTCAATTTCCGCGCCGTCAACTTTTACGCGCACTGTCTCGCCTTCAACTGACTTTGCCTCGCCGTCAAGGAAGTTTACCTCACCGATGAAGTCCGCTACGAACTCGCTCTGCGGTCTGTAGTAGATGTCCTGCGGCGTTCCTTTCTGCGCAATTTTTCCTTTGTGCATAAGGATAATCTCGTCTGAAAGGCTCATTGCCTCTGACTGGTCGTGCGTTACATAGATTGCCGTAATGCCGAGGCGCTGCTGAATCTTGCGTATTTCCGTGCGCATCGTGACGCGGAGCTTTGCGTCAAGGTTTGAGAGTGGCTCGTCAAAAAGAAGTACGCCCGGTTGCATAACGAGCGCACGCGCAAGGGCGACGCGCTGCTGCTGTCCACCGGAAAGCTGGTTTGTCATGCGTTCTTCCATGCCGGAAAGCTCAACAAGGTCGAGCATGTTCATGACTTTCTCTTTGATTTCCGCTTTCGGAAGCTTGCGGAGTTTTAATCCGTAAGCGATGTTGTCGAACACGTTGTAATGCGGAAGAAGAGCGTAGCTCTGGAACACCATTGCGGTGTCGCGTTTGTTCGGGGTCAGCTCGTTAATAGCTTCATCGCCAAGGTAAATCTCTCCTTTATCCGGGCTTTCAAAGCCGGCTATCATACGCAGGGTCGTCGTTTTTCCGCAACCGGACGGTCCCAGCAGCGTGACAAAGCTGCCCGGCTTGATGTCGAGCGAAACGTTGTCTACGGCGGCGAAATCTTTTTTCGTCTTTGGATCCTGATAAATCTTTGTTATATTTTCAAGTCTTACGCCCTTTGGCGCTTTATTGTTTTCCATAAAATCTCCTTTTCGCGAGGTTTTCACAGTGCTCACAGGCGCGCTACGTTGCAATTGCAACCACGAATCTCTTAATCTGCGCGCCACAAACTGGACTTTCGCGCCTCGCACATTTGCCGAAAATCCGCGAAACTATTCTTCTTCGATGTGCGCAGGGCGGCTTGTACCGAACCGCTTAAGAAGCGCGTTCATAATCGTGATTGCTGCATACGTGATGATGATAAGGATCGTCGCGTATGCGCACGCAATTCCATAGTTACCTTTTTCGGCATGCTCGTTGATACGTACCGTAATAAGCAGGAACTTAGGCGTAACGAGCAGAATAATCGCTGAAATTGCGGTTATCGAGCGGACGAACGTCGTAACAAGTCCGGAGAAGAACGACTCTTTTATGAGCGGCAGCGTTACTGAAACAAAAACCTTTCCGCTGTCCGCGCCCATGTCGTAGGCGGCTTCCTCAATAGACTTGTCTATCTGGCGCAATGCGGCGATACCGCTACGCGTACCGATCGGGAGCGAGCGCACGATGAACACAATTACGAGAATCGCGCCCGTTCCGTAAAGTCCCTGCAAAATGCCGGAGTGGAATAAGCCGGAGTTGTAGCCGCGGATAAATCCGACACCAAGAACCGTTCCAGGAACAGCCATCGCCAGCATTGCGACGAACTCCATAAAGCCTTTTCCGTGGAATTTCCGCTTTACGACAAGATACGCTATCATCATGGAAAGCAAAGCCGTTATAGGCGCGGCAATGAGAGAGAGCATTATCGAGTCAGTAAAGACGCGATAACCGTTATTCTTAAAGACGTATTCATACCACTTGAAAGAAAGCGAATAGTCGCGGCCCCAAAGTTTGAAGAGCGAGCCAAGCGGAACGAGTGCGTACATGACGAGTACGAATATAGTAACGAGCGTACAGAGCGTAACAAGCGGAACGCGAACGCTTCTGTCCGTCATGAGAGTACGGCCGCGCGAAGCTTTTCCCGTAAGGGTCGCGACGGATTTCCGCTCCAACCAGTATTTTTCTAGAATGAAAAGCCCCATCGACACGCACAAAAGAACGACTGCCATTGCCGTCGCTCCGCTCTTGTCGTATGCGCCGGTCAGCTGAAGATAAATCGACGTTGCGAGCGTATCGAAGTTACCGCCGATAATCATCGGGTTTGCGAAGTCTGCCACCGACTCGATGAACGAAACAAGGAAAGCGTTTCCAAGACCCGGCAGAAGAAGCGGCAGCGTAACTGTCGTGAATACCTTCCATCGTGACGCGCCCATGTTGCGGGCTGCTTCTTCCAGAGACGGATCGATGTTCTTAAGAAGACCTTTCAGCATAAGGTAGCATACCGGGAAGAACGTGAGTATCTGTACAAGGGCGATACCGCGCCATCCGTACAGGCTTGTGGAGCTTAATCCCAACAAGTTTCTTGTAATAACACCAGTGCGTCCGAAAAGCAGAATCGCAGAAAGCGAAAGCACGAAAGGCGGCGAGACGACCGGCAGAATGGAGACCATGCCAAAAAGCTTTGTCACAATTTTCGAGCCTACATCAACATAAGAATCTACGTAAGCGAACAAAAATCCGAGCAAAGTCGCACCGATTCCAGTAATAAGACCGAGCCACAACGTGTTCGAGATAGCATTTCTGAAAGTCGGCATCTTAAAAATGCGGATAAAGTTACCAAATCCTATCGTTTTCGTTGTCACATCTCCTGCGGTCGTCTCTACAACCACGCTGTCAGTGAGCAAGATAGCGAGCGGATAAACTATAAAAAGCAGCAGGAACAGAAATATGCCGATTATTGCCGTTATAAGAATAGGGTCGGCGAAAAGCTTTTTTCTGTCCAAGGATTTACCATGAGCGTTAGCCATTTTTATTCCTATCTTGTTGATTGCAGCAGTTCGTTGCGGCGCAGAATCGCGCAAATGTCGAGCTTCCGCAGAATCGCGCAAATGTCGAGCTTTCCGCAGAATCGCGCAAATGTCGAGCTTCCGCTGAATCGCGCAAATGTCGAGCTTTCCGCGCAGAATCGCGCATGAGCCGAGCTTCCGCAAAATCAACTGTTTCGCAAAAGCCGTACATTCCGCACAACAAACTGCTATAAAAAAAGCGTCCGTTAAAAAATCATGCGGACGCTTTTCAAAAAACAGACCTCCCCGCCCCGTCCGGGCGAAATAACTCTTTCGAATCTTTTGAATCGCTCGAAAAAACCGGGGCAGGAGCCGGTCTAAAATAATCTACTTACTTTGTCTTTACGCGGTCATCGTTAGCGATAACCTCAAAGAACTCTGCGTAATACTTAGGTCCGTTGACCTTAGCATCGTCGAAGTTGTAAACGATTGTCTCAATCTTATCAAGACCAGCATTAACAGCGGCCTCTACAGGCTTTGCGTTGTCGATTACGAGGAACTGGTATGAACCGTTGTCCTGAGCCATGTTTACGCAGTCTGGTGAAAGAGCGAACTCAATGAACTTCTTTGCGTTGTCAAGGTTCTTGCATCCCTTGAAGATAGCTGTAGCACCAATCTCGTATGATGTTCCAGATGCAGGAGCGCACATACCGAGGTTGTCATAACCATTGTCTACGATCTGGTATACTACGTCATGAAGGAATCCTACACCGATAACGATCTCACCTGTTGGAACAAGCTTTGACGGGCCTGAACCAGATTTTGTGTACTGACAGATGTTCTTATCAACAGCTTTGAAGTACTCCATAGCAGCAGCTTCGCCCTTCATCTGAACCATTGTGTTTACAATGAGCTTTCCTGTTCCTGCCGTGTTAGGATTGGCGAAAGAAACAAGCCCTTTGTACTCAGGTTTAAGAAGGTCATCCCAGTCCTTCGGCGGCTCAAGGCCAAGGCGATCAAGCTCTTCTTTGTTCCAGAAGAAACCAAGGATACCGCGGTAGATTCCGTACCAGTTGTTGTCAGCATCTTTGAACTGAGGTCCTACAAGGTGTGAAGCATTCTCTGCAGCATAAGGAAGAAGAAGACCTTTTCCAGCAGCTTCATTGTATGGGTCTGTCGTACCTCCGAACCATACGTCAGCAGAAGGATTTCCCTTCTCTTCTTCAATCTTTGTCAAAACCTCTCCTGTTGAAAGGCGCTGATACGTTGTCTTTATACCTGTCTGCTTCTCGAACTGAGCGCATACTGCAGAAAGATATTCTTCCTCGCAAGAACCGTAAACAACAAGTTCACCAGCATCTTTTTTCGTTTCCTTTTTTCCGCCCGCAAACACTGCGCATACCAAAAGCAGGCAGAGCAGAACACTTAAAAGTTTCTTCATTATTTCCTCCTAATTTTGCGGAAACTTATTTTCGTTTCCTACCCGTTTTTCGGGTTATATTAGAAGTATAAATCTGGAATTTTCATACCGCAATGCACGATTTCAGGCAAAATATCCCAAAATCTGAACATAAGTAGCTGTGCTCGTAGGGCAATATACAGAGCGACT
>JAIKVO010000042.1 GCA_024685655.1 Treponemataceae bacterium | reverse complement strand
CCTTGTATCGTCTCAGAAATGAAGTCGGCTTCCTCTGCTTCGTTTTCCGGCATGTAGATTTCTATCGGTTTGCCTGAGCCGTTGCCCGACCAAAGTGATTTGTCTTTTCTGTTTGTATTGTGAGAAATTACACCGTTAGCCGCTGCAAGAATCGTCTCTGTAGAGCGGTAGTTCTGTTCCAATCGGATTTCCTGCACATCAGGAAAATCGCGTTCGAACATCACGATGTTTTCGTAGTTCGCGCCGCGCCAGCTGTAGATTGACTGGTCATCGTCACCAACGACCGCTACGTTTTTATCCGCGAGCAAATGCATCAGTTCGTACTGCTGCAAACTCGTGTCCTGAAACTCATCGACCATTATGTACTTATAGCGGTCACGATAGCGTGCGAGCACTTCCGGGTGCTCCTTGAAAAGCCGTATCGGAAGCCCGATAAGGTCGTCAAAATCGACAGCGTTATAAAGCTTCAGTCCTTCCTGATAGCTTTCGTAAAGCTTACGGTACTGGTCGTTCGCGGATTCCCAAGTTTTTCTGCCTGTCTTTATATTTGAAAAAAGGTTCCCTATAGCGTATACGTCGAGCGCGTCCGATGTAAAGCCAAGCTCTCGGCCAGAATCTTTAATAAGCTGGTTTCTGTCGGTGTCGTCATATATAGAAAAGTTCGTGCGCCAGCCAAGCTTGTCTATGTCTTGCCGCAAAATGCGAACTCCGAATGCGTGGAACGTAGAAACTGTAAGATTCTGAAGCTTTTTCTGAGTAAGTGTTTTTACGCGCTCTTCCATTTCGCGCGCGGCTTTGTTCGTGAACGTAAGTGCAAGAATCGCGCTCTGTGGGATGCCTGTGTCGAGCATGTGCGCTATGCGGAACGTGATGACGCGGGTTTTTCCGCTTCCGGCTCCGGCAATTATGAGAAGCGCACCGTCCGTTGTGGATACGGCTTTGAATTGCTCTGGGTTAAGCTCTTCCTTAAGTTCCGACAGGTTCATGACGGGTATTCTAGCGAAAACGCCCGCCGTTTACAAGGTGTATGTTCAGGCGGATATTTGTGCTATAACGGTCATATTCGCTTTATCAACTGCGAGCCGTACTATTTCTTGTATCTAATACAAGCTTCTTCTACTTTCTTAAAATCAATTACTATTTTACCAACAGGGAAATCTTTTTCATCTAAACTACATTTCTTTTCATATAGATTTTTAGCTGTTTTTTCTATCTTTTCCATATTATCTTTGCAAAAGTTGTATTCTGCAAGCATAAGCATTTTATAATTGAAATCACCTTCGTCATTAATTCTATAAACGAAAAGTTCAGTTTGTGGAACAGGAATCATACTATTGAACCGAAGCGTTCCATAAAGTTTCTCTTTTTTTTTTATGTAGATTGTCGTCAGATTATTTTTCTTGATTTTACGTTCTCATAGTCTTTATTTTTGGGAGAAGACATAGGAACAAAATACTTGAAACCGTTGATTTCCGTAAGAATTCCGACATATTTTCTGTGATAAGTACGTTCTTCTGGCTTGTTTTGCATTACATGGTTTTCAACTTTCAAGAGATATGAAATGTATTCGTCACTTACTGTAAAAAAAATATTGTTATCAAACATAATAATCCACAACAAAAAAGGCGACTTTAAAAGTCGCCAGTTAAGTTCTCTTGTTTGGGTCGGAGCGTACCCAGTTTAAATTTTCCGATTAGAGTCGGAACGTACTCAGTTTAAATTTTCCACTTAGGGCAGGAACGCTCCCAACAATTAAAATATAACATCAAAACTATATGCGGTCAAGAAAAACTTGCTGTTTCTATCGTAGATTCGATGATTCGCAGAATGTACAAAATTGCGAGAAAAACACGAATCCCGTGCATTTTGCCCAAATTTCAGTGAGTTGACTCACCGAAATTCAGTGGGTGAAACTCACTGGAAATGCCGCGCGAGTGACCGCATAATAAAGTCATAAACCGCCTGAAAAAGAAAAAATGGCGGAGAAGGAGTGTTTTATTATGAAAAAAAACGTCGTGGTAGTTACGGTTCTGCTTATTGCAGTGCTGCTTGCATGTGTAGGATGCTCATCTGAGCCTAAGCTTCAAGGAACTTTTGTTAGTGAAGATGGAAGTGAGACATTTGTTTTTGATGGAAACGGAAATGTTACCATGATAGGTTCCTATGGTTCTGAAAATGGGACATATACTGTTTCTGGATTTAAGATAACAGTTGTAATTCAGGGCTTTTCATTTACAGCTACTTGGGCTGAAAATACAATTACAGATGATGATACAGGCGATGTCTTTACTAAGCAGTAAATATAATTTTCCGCAACCAGCATCGGTTTGAGAGTCGCTTGTTAAAAACAACATTTGCCTGTCCGGGCGCATTGCTCTGACAGGCTTTTGCTGTATAATGGTTGTGTTGGGAAATCTGAAGTTTCCGAACCGCTTTACTAATTAATGAGGTAAAATATGAATGAGAAAACAAAACACTATCTTAAAATTGCTATCGTTGTGCTGGTTGCTGGCATTCTTGATAATCTTATAGCGACTTTTTTTCAGAATGTGCTTGAAGCACCGCTGTTTATGGACATGATGATTTCAATGGCGGTACTGTTTGCTTATGGAATAATTCCGTCAATTCTGACTTATGTTGTGTTCACAACAATTGCCTGTATTAGGCACATAATTATG
>JAIKVO010000025.1 GCA_024685655.1 Treponemataceae bacterium | reverse complement strand
TAGATTTCTCAACAACTGGTAATTACACATTTAATACAGAAGCTGTTAAAAATGGAATTGTAAAAACTGCTGTGATGTACGGCAAAAATGCCAGCGGAAAATCATCTATTGGTCTCGCTATTTTTGATATTGTTGGTACTCTTACAGACAATCTTTCGAGTCCTCAAAAATATGAAAACTATGAAAATCGTTTTTCCCAGAAAGGTTTTGTTTCTTTTGAATATGTTTTTTCTTTTGATAACAAAGATATTATTTATTCATATACAAAAAGCAGATTCAGAGAAATTATCTCCGAAAGACTGACTATAAATAATAAAACTCTTGTAGAATATAACCGTTTCAAAGATAAAGACAATTTCAAGTTAGAAATGGCTGGTACGGAAAATGTTAATCTGAATCTTAGTCAGCTTAACTTTTCAATTCTTCGTTTTATAAAGTCTAATGTCATTTTGGAAAAGAATGAAGAGAATGACTTGTTCGAAAAAATGTATACTTTTGTAAGCAGAATGCTTCTATTCTGGTCTTTGGAAACTCGAGGTTTTATTGGTTATACACCAGTAGTAAATCAGGGTATAATTGATAAAATAGTGAAAGATGGTCATTTCAAAGACTTACAGCAATTTTTCAAAGACGCAGGATTTGACGATGAACTTGATCATAAAGTAATTAATGGTTATGAACAACTGTTAATAAAATATGGTGAAAATAACTACATAAGCTTTTATGATGCCTGTTCTTCTGGCATGAGTTCTTTAGTTCTTGCTTATTACTGGTTAGAAGACATAGCTGATGAAAACAAATGTCCGTCTTTTATCTTTATTGACGAGTTTGATGCATTTTATCATTTTAAGTTATCTTATTTCCTTATTGAACGCTTAAAATCATATAATTGTCAGGTTTTGCTTACAACTCATAATACATCAATTTTTACAAACGATTTGCTTCGTCCAGACTGCTATTATATCTGTTCAAAAGATAAAATCGTAAATGCTCATAATGCAACATTGAAAGAAATTCGTTATGGTCACAATCTTGAAAAACTTTATCGTGGTGGTACATTCGGTAAATGATTCTTTTTATTTTTGAAGGCAAGAACGATGAGCCTCGTCTTTATAAAACATTAAAAGAGATTTTTCACTTTGAGATGAAGGAAGAAGAAATACTTCATTACTATTGCAGTAATATTTTTTCCTTGTACGATACAATCAAAGAATATGGCGTTTTTGACGGTTCTATAAATCTTATAAACGTTTTGAAAGAAGAAGCAGCCAAACATAAAGAGATAGAATCTGATTTGGATAAAATAAAGTATTCTTATGAAGTTTCCGAAATCTTTCTCTTTTTTGATTACGATATTCGAAAACAAGATGAAAAGAATAAGTTATCAATTGAAGAACAGAATACTAAGATTCTTGAACTTTTCAACTATTTCGAAAACGGAAGCATTAATTCTGAACGTAATGGAATAAAACTATATATAAATTATCCTATGATTGAGTCTTACCGCTTTTTTAAGAAAGAATTACCGGATGAAGATTTTAAGAAATACACATTTGATTTATTAAGTGAAAAACATTTTAAGCAAATTGTTAATGAAGAATCATATTATCAGAACTTAAAATATTTATGTTTTGACATTAAAAAATCTGGAGACATACGTACTACAGATGATGAAGATCGAGCTCAAAAAATAAAAAAGAACTGGCTATATCTTAAAG
Organism: Treponemataceae bacterium; assembly: GCA_024685655.1. Taxonomy (GTDB): domain Bacteria; phylum Spirochaetota; class Spirochaetia; order Treponematales; family Treponemataceae; genus Treponema_I. The sequence goes on along the minus strand of JAIKVO010000025.1, from coordinate 6,167 downwards.
ATTTGAATATCAAGAAAGCTCATTTTATTTGTACAGACGCTTACACAATTCCTTCTGAAAAGGATTCAATAAATCAACGAAATATTTTTGATAAACAGATAGGAAAATATGTTACACCAAAACATGAAGTTGCAGTTTTAAATGCATTTCCTCTGTTCTGGTTTGAATATATCGATGAACAAAAAATAAACAGAGAAAATAGGGGAAAATAGAGGAAAATTTCCCCTATTTTTATTGCTTTAAAATCTATCCCATGTTATCATTTTCATATGATTGAAGAATGTCCGAAAGAATCAAACATGGCAAATATTCTCAGAATTTTCCTGAATAATGATAATTCTTCTATTATTCAAAAAATTAATGATGAATATTATTATTGGGATAAAGTAAAATACTACACTCCTAAAGGAATTGATCCAGAGAATTTTTGGGCAGCTGTAAAGTATTTACGCCGGACAAATTACAAATTATATCCTTTTTATACATGTCAACTTTCTCTTTTTGAAACTAACAAAATGCAAGAAATTCTTCATAATATTGATATGAATTTTGGAGGAGTCTTAGCTTCGGCGTCAATAATTCCTGATAAAAATAAGCAATATTATCTTTTAAGTTCAATAATGGAAGAGGCAATAGCTTCTAGTCAAATAGAAGGAGCCTCGACCACTCGTAAAGTAGCAAAAGAAATGTTACGTAAACAGGCAAAACCAAAAGATAAAAGTCAGCAAATGATTCTCAATAATTATAATACAATCAGATATCTTTCTGCACATAAGGATCAAGGGCTTACACCTGAATTACTTCTAGATATTCATAAACAGATAACAGAAAATACATTAGATAATCCAGATGATGAAGGGCGATTCAGATCAGATGATAACATATTTGTTGTAGATGGTATAACTGGTGAAGTTGCGCATGATCCTCCTTCTTATAAACAAATTGAAGATTCTATTATTCAACTTTGTATATTCATAAATGAAGATAAAACTTTTATACATCCGATTATTAAAGCTATTATCCTTCATTTTATGATTTCATATTTACACCCCTTTGTAGATGGCAACGGAAGAACAGCTCGTTCGCTTTTTTACTGGTATATGCTTAAAAAGGGATATTGGCTAACAGAATACCTTTCAATTTCAAGAATTATCTATAAATCAAAAAGTCAATATGAAAAAGCATTTCTGTATACAGAACATGATGAATTTGATTTAGGATACTTTGTAAATTATAACTTAAAAGTTTTTAATGAAGCTTTTGAGGAATTAAAAATATATCTTGAACGTAAATCAAAAGAGAATGCAGCTATATTGGAATATAGAATTCCTGGCTTAAATGAACGGCAGATTCAAATAGTAAGGATTTGTGTTGAAAAACCAGCTTCGATGTTTACTAGCAAGGATCTTGAAACAAGGTTTAATGTTTCTGTAAAAACAATTCGTTCAGATTTGGAAGGACTTGTTTCTGCAGGTTTGATGGAAACAGTTCCTTTGAATAAAAGGCTTACAGGTTATACTCGAAGTAAAAACTTTGAATTACGATTAGAGGAAATTAAGGGAAATTAACAGAATATTTCCCTTAATTAAACGGAGAATCATTATGAACGAAAGTGACACAAGGCTAAAAAAAATAGATCCTGCTCTTAAAGCTGCCGGATGGGGCGTTGTAGAAGGTAGTGATATCTTTACTGAACAGCGCGCCTATATTGTGTCGCCTGGCCGTATTGTTACAAAAGCTAAAAGAAACCCGGATAAAATCGATTATCTTCTTACATACAAAGGCGTAAAGATTGGAATCATTGAAGCCAAAAAAGATGAACTTGATGTAAGTTCTGGTGTTGAGCAGGCCAAAAAGTATGCCACAGCAATGAATATCCGCTGGACTTATTCTACAAACGGCGACAAAATCTGGGCGATTGATATGGATTCAAAGCCCGGTGATTTTACAGAGGGCTTTGTAGATAAGTTCCCGACTCCTGATGAACTCTGGGCAATGACCTTCCCGGAGAAAAACGACTGGCGAGATAAATTTAATCTTGAACCTTTCAACCGAGATGGTGGAAAGCAGCCTCGCTATTATCAGGAAAATGCTGTTAATGCTGTGCTGGATGCCATAAGCCGCAAGGTTGACCGTATTCTTTTAACGCTTGCAACAGGTACCGGAAAAACGTATATTGCCTTTCAGATTTGCTGGAAGCTTATGCAAACTCGCTGGAACATTGCAGAAAACGGAAGGCTTCCGCGCATCCTCTTCTTAGCAGACAGAAATATTCTTGCAAACCAGGCTTTTAATGCTTTTGGTGCTTTTGATCAGAATGCACTTGCTCGTATTACTCCAAAAGAAATCCGCAAAAACGGTGGAAAAGTCCCGATGGGTGCAAGTATTTATTTTACGATTTTCCAAACGTTGCTTTGTGGTTCTGATGGAGAAGAATCTTCTGAATCTGGTGCAGAACCTGAGAAAATTGAATACTACAAACAATATCCTCAAGACTTTTTTGATTTTATCATCATTGATGAATGTCATCGTGGTGGTGCAAATGACGAAAGTGAATGGCGTAAACTTATGGAGTATTTTAAACCGGCTTATCAGCTTGGTCTTACTGCAACTCCACGCCGCCAGATAAACGCCGACACCTATTCATATTTTGGAGAGCCTGTTTATGTTTATTCCCTTAAACAGGGAATTGAAGATGGATATCTTACTCCTTATCGTGTAAAAATCTGTAAGAATAAAATCCTGGATGAATATCAATATAATCCGGATGATAAAATCATTCAGGGCGAAGAGCTTCTTGATAAAGATAAGACATATACCGAAAAAGATTTTTATAAAGGCGACATAAAAATCCGCCGACGTGATGAAGACCGAGTCATTGAATTCATGGAACAGATTGAGCCTGATGAAAAAACTATTGTATTTTGTGCAACACAAAATCATGCCATGCAGATTCGGGATATGATTAACCGGTATTCTAAGGCACCAAATCCTTTTTATTGTGTCCGCGTAACCGCAGATGATGGAGAAGAAGGTGAAGAGCAGCTTAGAAAATTCCAGGATAACGAAAAAACAATTCCGACTATTTTGACTACTTCGCAAAAGCTTTCAACTGGCGTCGATGCCCAAAATGTAAGAAACATCGTTTTAATGCGCCCTGTTCCAAATATGATAGAATTCAAACAGATTATCGGGCGCGGAACCCGCCTGTTTGACGATAAATATTATTTTACGGTATATGATTTTGTAGGTGCTTCTGATAATTTTTATGACCCTGAATGGGATGGTGAGCCTGTTTGTCCTAAGTGCGGAGAATGGCCGTGTGTTTGTGCACAGCGACCGCCCAAACCGCCAAAACCTCCGAAAGTTTGTCCTGTATGCGGTTGTTCGCCATGTCAGTGCATTCCAAAACCTTGCCCTGTTTGCGGTAATTTGCCATGTACATGTCCTAAGACTCCAAAAGATATTATTGAAATTGAACTTTCACCAGAACGCAAAGCCAAAGTAAAAAAAGATTTCCGTTGGGAAGAACGCTTTATGTTTGACGGTAAGTTAATCTCACTTGAAGAATTTGTAAAAATCCTCTTTGGCAGACTGCCTGCTTTCTTTAAAGATGATGAAGACCTTCATATACAATGGCAGAATCCAGAAACAAGAGCAGCTTTGATAAATCAGCTTGAACGAGAAGGCTTTCCTATTGAAAAAATACGGATGGTTCAGAATCTTTTAAGTATGGAAAAATGTGATCTTCTTGATGTTCTTGAATATCTGGCCTATAACACAACACCGCTGGAACGCGAACAGAGAGTTGCATTTGCACGCTCAGAAATAATTGCAGCACTTAATGCTAAACAGACAGAATTTGTAGATTTTGTCCTGCAGCAATATATTCAGCAGGGATACGCAGAACTATCTCTGGAAAATCTGCCTGAGCTCATTAAACTTAAGTATGGAACAATTAATGATGCCAAGAACATGCTTGGTTCTCTTGGTGAAATCAATAAAGTCTTTGTTGATTTTCAGAAAGATTTGTATGCTGCATAACAATGGATTATCTTCAAAAAAAGTGAAATTCAGTGTATTATTGATTTAACACCCTTTTCGGTTAGTCGGCATAAAACGGCACGCAAAAGCAAAAAAACGGGTATTTCAAGTTAATATCATGAGTTTTAGTATAAAAAGCGCGAACGGCAGGTTATTCACATATTTCATTTTTCTCGCTGTGGTCGGAACATCACTGTTTCTTTGTCCGTTCTCGTATGTGTCAGGCAAAGGCGCATCGCTCGTGGACGCGCTTTTTATGGCTGTCTCGGCAATCTGCGTGACGGGGCTTTCGGTACTGGACATGGCGGTTTTTTCGCGGGCAGGCCTTATAATACTGATGCTTCTCGTTGAGGCCGGCGGTCTGGGACTTGTCACGTTTTTCTGTATTTATCTTGCTATGCCGTCAAAACGCGTTTCTTATGTGGATAAAAAATTCATACGCGATTTTTTCACTGACGAATCGAAAGTAGACAGCCACCTATTATTACTCCGCATAGTCGGAACCACACTTCTTATCCAGACCGCCGGCGCAATTCTCCTCGCAGTTTTCCTTGGACGGACAGGTGAGCAGAACAACGTCTTTTACGGTATTTTCCTCGCCATAACATCATTTTGTAACGCCGGATTCGCCCCGTACTCCGATAACTTGCAGCGTTTCTCTATGAATGTTCCAGTGTGCCTGACCCTGTGCTTCCTGATTGTAGCCGGCGGACTCGGTTTTACAGTCATGTCCGACACTGCCGGAACAATACGGGCAAGGCTTTTCAAATCGCGTCTTTTGGCTAAAAAATCTCGTCTCCGGAACGGCAAAGCCAGCAGGAAGAAAGACACACAAGACAAAAACCACGAAAACATCCGCGCAACAAGCAAAAACGACGCATTAAGCCCGAAACGCCGCTTAAGGCTACACAGCCGCGTCGCAATTCTTATGACGGTACTGCTTTCTATATGCGGAGCAGGCTTTTTTCTGGCAGCGGAATGGAATAACGCTTTCACAGGGGTTTCCGTCGGCAAAAAAATTGTGAACGCTCTTTTTCAGTCGATAACGCTCCGCACAGCCGGATTCGAGACATTCGCACAGAGCAGTTTCTCGCCTGCTTCATATGTAATCTCACTGATTTTCATGCTTACAGGAGGAAACCCCGGCTCAATGGCGGGCGGCATAAAAACAACAACAGTTTTCCTTATTTTGTGCTACGGATTCCGCAGCACAGAAGATAAAGGCGAGATGTCTTTGCTCAGAAGAGACATTTCGCAAACTTCGGTTGACAGAGCTATCGGTATAACGGTAAAAGCGTTATGCATTCTGCTTCTGGCGACTATTTCACTGTGCTTTTCCGAGCATAATGCGCTGAGCGACGGCACTTTTACAATCTCAGACATCATTTTCGAGGCAGTCTCTGCGTTCAGCACTACGGGACTCTCAAAAGGAATAACGCCACAGCTGAATTCGCTCAGCAAAGTAATTCTTTCGTGCGCTATGTTCGCTGGCCGAACTGGAATAATCGCGATAGTAATGCGCCCCGGAAAAGCACGAAAATTGGAATCGCTTTCAGAATTCCCGCACGAGGACATTCTTGTAGGATAATTTAGGAGGAAATATGGTCACAGTCGCAGTTGTAGGAATGGGCACATTCGGCTGCCGAGTCGTAAATGAACTTGAGAATACGGACGCAGATGTCGTTATCATCGACAAAAACAGAGAGACAGTAGAAACATACAAAAATAAAGCGAAAGATGCTTACATAACCGATGCTTTGAACGACTCTGTACTGAGGAAAACGCTCCCGGATGACGTTGACACGGCCGTCGTCGATCTAGGGCAGCAGCTTGAAACATCGATTCTTGTAACGAACTCCCTTCATAAAATGGGCATAAAGAAAATTATCGTCAAGGCAAGGTCTGATGAGCATGGCGAGATACTAAGGCTCGTTGGCGCGACTGACATTGTTTACCCCGATTTGGACGCAGCTCTCCATATCGTCCCGATGATTGTGACTCCTTCTCTTTTCAACTATATGCAAGTTTCCGAGAAATTCGCGCTTGCAGAAGTCTGTGTCAAAAACGAGCTTGTGGGAAAAACTCTTGCTGAAAGCGGACTTCGCCAGAACTTCAACCTTAAC
>JAIKVO010000013.1 GCA_024685655.1 Treponemataceae bacterium | reverse complement strand
GTTCTTCCAGTTGCAACACGCTCATTCGGTGGAATCGGTGTATTCGCTATCCCGGAAATGGGACGCTTCTACCGCCACGTTCTTATCGAAAAACAGTATCCGCACCACGGAGCTGTAGCGTTCGGCCACGTTGGAAAGGCTCTGTTCACAGTATTCCAGTATCTTGGAATTGAGGACATCGCTTACAACAAGCCGGCAGGAACTCTGTACGCAACAGAGAACCCATTCGCTTAATAGGGAGCGACCCTGCGCATTGCCAGCGAAGCGTTTCAATGTGCAGGGGAACAACAGTCCAGTGGACTGTTGTTAGCGATTGCGTGTTCGCGAGAGCGAACATTTCAATACATTTCCTTGCGCAACCGACGCGACTGCGGCGGAGTCTCGCGGAGAGCTATGCTCGTAGCGCTGAGGATAACGGAGGGGGAAGCTTCCCCCTCGGCGGCACACGGTTGCCGCCTACCCTCTCTGCGGGCTTCAAGGTAGTTGCTTTCGCAACAATTTAATGATGAGCCCGCAACACCTGGCTTTACCCGACGAGCATAACTCGTCGGTAGTTCGCTCAAAACGCTGCGTTACTCGCGTTTTGTCGGCTTTCAGCCGTCGCTCACTACCTTAAGAATCACCGGCGGTCGCTGATGTGCCCGTAACAAACTGACGTTTGGGAAAAAAAAGAGTCCGCAAGAGCGGACTCTTTTTTTTTATGAAGAATATTTTAGTCAGCGTTTTCGTTGGCGACAGTTTCTTTTATTGCATCTAAAAGCTGACTGTATTCTGTGAAAGCCAATACATCAGGATTGTCATTTATAATATGTTCTGGAGCACGGAACAGGAAACCTTTCTGTGACTGCTTAATCATCGCAAGGTCGTTGAAGCTGTCACCGGATGCTATTGTCTTGAATCCAATCGATTGCAGAGCTTTTACCGCATGAAATTTTCCGTTTTCCTGCCGCATTTTGAAACCTGTTATCATACCGTCTTTACCTACTATAAGCTCATTGCAGAAAATTGATGGCATACCTAGTTTCCTCATGAGCGGCTGTGCAAACTGAGTGAAAGTGTCCGAAAGAATTACGACCTGACAGGTTTGACGAAGCTCATCCATGAATTCTTTTGCGCCTGGCAACGGATCTATTTTAGCGATTGTGTCTTGAATCTGCTTCAGTCCAAGTCCGTGCTCCTTAAGAATGCCGAGTCTCCAATTCATCAGTTTGTTGTAATCCGGTTCATCGCGTGTTGTTCGGCGTAATTCTGGAATTCCGCTTTCCTCAGAGAAAGCAATCCAAATCTCAGGGACAAGAACACCTTCTAAATCAAGACAAGTTATATACATAAAAAACCTCACAAAAATAAGTTGATTATCAAAATATTTTGAGAAGTATATCATGAAACAAGCCGACTGTCACGTATATTAGGCTGATAGGGAAATGGTGATAGGGGAATCTCTGCATTGAAACATACTATTATTAGTAATATGCGTTTCTGTGGATATATAGACTGGTAATATACAACCATACTGGGATGTTTCGGGTGAAAACTTGACGTTTGTGTATATGTGCTTTATACTGCGTATGTAAACAATCTCTAAAAACTTAAATTTTAATGATTTTGCTAATGGAAAGTATTCGTCTGAATGCTTGAAATTGTTTTGTTCATAAGGTTTGTTCGGAAAAATGTGCCGGTAGTAGAGTCAGCTGGTGCTTTGCGGTGAAGTAGCAGGTTGGTTGCAATGTGTAAAGCTGTTTTCCGAACTCCTCATATTTATGAAAAAAGTAAAAATATTTTTTTCAGGAGTTTCGAGATGAAGAAACCACTTTTTTTGTTTGCACTGATTTTTGTGCTTTGTTTTGTGCCTGTTAATGCAGAAGAGCCTTCTAGCTCGATGGATTTGGTGACTGATTTTACAATCTGGCCTCAGAATCTGCCTATATATGGAGAGATGTCAGATCATTTCGCCCCAATAACAGCGATTTATCAGGAAGTTGAACTCAGATCGATTTTTTCATATTACTATACGATTCCTGTTCCGTTCGGAACAAATCCGCTAGTAAGTGGAAACAACGTCAGGCTTGTAGGAAGTGTGGAACTTACGCCTGTTTCTTTAGCGTTGGAGCCGTATGTAGAGTTCACCCCAGTAGCATTCCTTGTATTCTCGTCTGGTTTGAAAATTGGTACAGGCTGGCAGTTTATCGGTATAAATGGATTGGCAAGCTACGATGATGCTATTGGAAAATATGTTCCCGCTACTCCTTTCGGAGACTGGTATTTCAGAGTATGGATGCAGGGGCTTTTCCAGTTTGATCTTGCTGCTGTTCTGCCTGGCGATTGGAATCACGTAGTTACCCAGTCTTCATATCGAGTTATGTACACTAATTCCACAAGCGCTGAGTCAAAAGAGCTGTGGGGATGGCAGGGAAGCGGCGAGCTTGTTGACGGATGGGAATTCTACTCCAGTATTGTGCTTGGATATCAAATGCCGCTCGTCATTCAGATGGCAGGAATTCAGTTTGAATTTAGCGGATATTATGACCCTGATGGTATAAAACCTGAATACCGCGCTTTTAAGAACGATTTCACGACAGTTCAGATAAATCCTCTTGCGATCTTCCAGTTCAATGAGCATCACAGCCTTACATTAATGCTCAATTTCTGTACTCGAAGGGCATTTGACAGAGCTCCAGGTGAGAACGAGACGAAAGTAAACCTGAATTATACTAGCGCCGAATGGATTTTTAGACGTATCGCGTTCAGGTACACATATAATTTCTGATTCTTGCCGAGTGTTGCATACCCCCGATGCTTATGTCGGGGGCTTTTTTTTGTGCCCGGTAGTTTACGAATACCGACAGCCCCGACGCTTGTGTAGGAACTGTTGATTCTGTTATAATTCTGAGTCTTATGGAAGAGCTCAAGTACCAGATTTCCAAATATTTTTCTGAAGTTCTCAATAGGCTTGGAGCTGCGGCTGTCTCGGATCCTTCTGCAGCTGCGGCTTTTGCTGCTTTGAATCGGCAATGCACGCCTATTCCTGCTGAGAACAATGTCCTTGAATGTGAGTTTGATGATCCTCTCGGGGCCAAAAAATTCATGATTACGCCGCGTCTAGTTCGTCAGTACAAGAACAGATGTCTGTTACTTTCTACCAGCTGTTGTTTTTCCTACTGTCGCTTCTGTTTCCGGCGCAGTTTCACTGGGAAAACAGCCTCTTTTGTTTCTGATGAAGAAATACGTCAGGTTACGGAGTGGCTTTCTTCTCACGATGAAATACAAGAGATTCTTATTTCTGGGGGAGATCCTCTTACAGCCCCCGACGGAGAATTGAAAAAACTTTTCACGGAACTTAGGAAAGCCCGGCCTGATATACTGATACGGCTTGGTACACGAGCGCCTGTTTTTGCGCCGGAACGCTTTACGCCGGAGCTTATTTCGCTGATGAAGCGTTTCAAACCGCTATGGGTTATTCCGCATGTAAACCACCCGGCGGAGATTTCGGAAAAATGGTCACCAGAAAGTTATAAATGTCTTTTTAATATAGTGGATTCCGGCGTTCCGGCGCAATCGCAGACTGTGCTTTTGCGCGGAATAAACGATTCTGTTCCGGTTCTAGCGGAGCTTTTTGAAAATCTTGTCAAGCTCGGTGTTAAGCCGGGGTATCTGTTTCAGGGCGATCTTGCAAAAGGAACCGGCCATTTCCGTGTTCCGCTCGATGAAGGCGTTAAGCTTTATTCCGCGCTGAAAAAAGAACTTTCCGGGCTTTCTCTGCCTGTGTACGCTGTGGATTTACCCGGCGGGGGCGGAAAAGTGAATATCCCGGCGACCCGCTTTGTCCGCGATGGAGATAACTGGAAGTACACGGACGCATCCGGCAAATCTTGGTATTATCCAGTGTGAGTTTCGCCCATTTCTTCCAACCACGCCATTCGTACCATTTCCACGTTCCTCGCAAGTATTTTTAAAGTGACAACAATTAGCCGTATCTATACTGCTGCGTAGCTGATTGGTTGTCACTTTAAAAATACTGTAGATATTGCATAAATACTAAAAATACGCTATAAAAACGGTATAAAAAATCATTATGAAGTGGATCATCCATATCGGAGGCTATAATGTCAGAGAAAAACCGCATCGGTGATAAAGTTCGTCTTATTCGTGAGACACGGAAATTGTCTATAGACGATGTTTCAGAACGCACGAATCTCAGTGCGTCAAGTATAGAAAGCATAGAGAAGGGTGAGCTTATTCCTGGACTAACTCCTCTGATTAAGATTGCTCGTGTTCTGGGCGTGCGTCTTGGTACTTTCATGGATGATCAGGAAGATTTAGGACCTGTTTTTGTCAAAGGTAGCAACGAAAAAGATAAAAAAAGCGTTACCCGCTTTTCCGAGCGCAGCAATGCCGTTTCATCCGACCTCGATTTTTACTCGCTTGCCCAGAACAAGGCAGACCGCCACATGGATCCGTTCGTAATCGACATTTTCCCGCCGTCACACGAAGATGTTAAGCTTTCATCACACGAAGGCGAGGAGTTTATCTATGTCCTCAGCGGAAATGTCGAGATTATCTACGGAAAAGATAAATACAGCCTTAAACCGGGTGACAGCATCTATTACGATTCAATAGTTGCGCACCATGTACACTCTGTTGACGGAAATGCTAAAATACTGGCTGTTGTTTACACACCGGCATAAAGCATAACCGATAAGCTTTATCTTGCAACTTTTTCATATAAATGGCACTCTGTATAATATATGGATTTTCCTAAAACTATATATTATACAGATGAGCATAATGACGAATTCTCCACTGCGCGAATAACTCCCAGAAAAATAGATGGAACATACAAATACCGCGGAAAAGGTTTTTGGTGGTTTATTGCGCATGTTTTTTTATATCGGGTTGTGGCGTTCCCTATCGCGTTTTTTTTCCTTAAAATAAAATACCGTCATAAGATAGTTAATCGTTCCGTGCTTAAAGGTTTTACCCGCAAACCTTTCTTTTTGTACGGAAACCACACTAATGCCGGTGCGGATGCTCTTATCCCGTCTTTTGTCGTTCATCCGAAAGATGCGTATGTCATAGTTCATGCAAACAACGTCTCCATGCCGTTCCTTGGGCCCATAAATCCGTTTTTGGGCGCAATGCCTTTGCCCGATGATATGGCAGCAACAAAGAATTTCCTTGGTGCAATTAAACTTCATATGGAAAAGAAACAGTGCATCGTTATATACCCTGAAGCTCACATTTGGCCGTATTGTACATGGATACGCAATTTTCCGGATACGTCGTTCAGATATCCGGTTCAATATAAGACGCCGGTATTCTGCTTTACGAACACATACCAGAAAAGGCGTTTCTCAAAAAATCCGCAGATGGTGACTTATGTGGACGGACCTTTTTATGCCGATGAATCGTTGTCACAGAAAGAGCAACGAACGGCCCTGCGGAATATGGTTTATAACACAATGATAGAACGGAGCCGCATGAATAGTTGCGAGCTTGTCAAATATCTGAAAAAAGATACTGCAGAAGCGGTTTCTGATTCTGCAGAAGGAACAACGACGGGGGAAAAATGATAAATCTTCTTTTCAGCGGTAATTTTAAAGTTTTTGACGGCATCCTTTCATGTCTTGTCTCGATTTTTATGCGGACCGACACAAAAGAGCCGTTCAATATCCTTGTTTTTACGATGGATGTACATCATTTACGTGAAGATTATGTTCCTGTCACTGATGCACAAATCGAATTTTTGAACGAAGTTGCCAAATCTTACAACAAAGAGAACGTTGTAAGAAAAATTGATGTTACCGAGATTTACAACAAAGAATTTGCGAACAGTCCGAACGAACAGTGCTATTGCTCACCTTATACGCTGTTGCGCCTGTTTGCGGATCTTGTTCCGGAGATGCCGGATAAAGTGCTTTATCTTGATGTAGACCTTCTTTTTAATAAGGATATCCGGCTGCTTTATGATATCGATGTCGGGAATTACGAATACGCGGCAGCTCCGGACCATTACGGAAAGCTTATTCTCTTTTGGCAGCGAAAGTTTATAAATGCCGGAGTAATTCTTTTTAATATAGCTAAATGTAAAGAAACAGGATTGTTCAGCAAATCACGCGAGGAAATAAAAAAACATAAGCTGACGTTTGCAGACGAAAGTGCGATAATCCGTAGTACTACAAAGCAGCTTAAAATTTCACAGCGGTTCAATGATCAGAAATTCCTGTACAAGGAAACTGTAATCCGTCATTTTTCCAAGAGACTTTTTTATCTGCCTTATCCGCATACAGAGAACATAAAGCAGTGGAACTGGGCAAAGATGATGTGTAAATTCAAATATAAATGTTTTGCGGATATTCTTGAGGATTACATTTATTTGAAACGAAAATTCGAGCTGGAGACTGCTCATAAGAGCTGATGCAAAAAAAAACGCCGTGCAGGCTGATAACTGGCGCGGCGTTTTGCCAACAGAAACTGGTGGGTTTTGCAACTGCACCCCCGTTCGGATGGGCAACAGGAATGTTGCCCTAGCATCTTACACTTTGAACTGGTCAATCTCCTGACCAATCTTCTGAATCGAGTAGTGCACTTTCGACGAAATATCAGAAAGCGCCGCGCTCGTTCCGTTCATATCCTTCGCACCGGATGACATTTCCGCCATGCTTTCCTTTATAACTTGCGTCGTGTCCTGAAGGTTGTGAATCTCCTGAAGAATCGTCTGGTTGCCGGCTTTCATCTCCTGACCGGCTGTCTTAACCTCGGCAGTACTGTCGTTCATCAGCTTGAGCGACTCAAGAATCTGCTTTGAGCCGGCCTGCTGCTCCTCCATTGCGGCGCGGATCTGGCGCACAAGTTCGTCCGTGTCCGTAATCAGCGTGGAAACGTAGTTGAAGCTTTCCTTACTCTTAGAAGATGCCTCTACTACCTTCTTTATCGTATCTACAATTACGCGCAGCTCCGCGCCGATTCTCTTCGACTGTGCCGATGATGTTTCAGAAAGCTTACGGATTTCGTCCGCAACGACCGCGAAACCTTTTCCAGCTTCGCCAGCATGCGCTGCCTCGATAGCCGCGTTCATCGCAAGTAGGTTCGTCTGGCTTGCGATGCTTGCAATTGCAAGGTTTGCGTCCTGCAGCGTCTTGGACTGCTCTGCGACTTCGGAAATCTGCTCATCTACGAGTTTCTGCTGCTCAATACCGCTTGTGGAGCTTTGCTCAAGCTGCTCGAACGATGAAGCCATCTTCTCAACGGAGCTGTTTACTGCGCCGATGTTGCCGATCATCTCTTCTACGGCTGTGCTTGCGCTCGAAACTCCGTCCGCCTGGTTCTGAATCATCGTCTCAAGGCTGTTGATGTTCTCGGCTATCTGGGCAACGGCCGCCGAAGTCTGCGAGACTGCGCCCGCCTGGTTGTCAATCTGTCCGCCTATGCTTTCTATGTTTGAAAGAATCTCGGTTATCGAGCTTGATGCGTCCTGAACGCTCATTCCAAGCGATTCCTCGACTGAACTGAGCTCGCCTTTTGACGACTGAATCTGCGAGATGATGTTCTGCAGTTTCTGCATGAAGCTGTTGAATCCCAGGACAAGGCTTCCAATCTCGTCTTTGCTCTTAACTTCAAGACGTTGCGTAAGGTCTGCCTTGCCAGACGCAATCTCGTTTACCGTAGTATCTACAATAGAAATCGGTTTTACGAGACTTCGGCTTATGAAAAGCGAAATAATAATAGCCACGGCCTGCGTGAGTACTATCATTATAATAACGATGTTTATCATCCTGTTTACGCTATGGAAAAGATCATTTTTTTCTCCGACCGTTACAAAATACCATCCAGTCTTTTCATTTATCAAAGTAGACATGAAGTAATAATC
>JAIKVO010000002.1 GCA_024685655.1 Treponemataceae bacterium | reverse complement strand
TTTCAAAATTGCTATTATCAATTTGTGCCTTTTTTGTCTTTTTGGGATGTAGTTCTTTATATACACCATGTATTGATTTTTTCCCATTCATAATATCATACTTTTGTTTATAACTCGCATTTTTTATTACTGAAGTCGTATTGAAGTCGTATACTGAAATTTTCGAGCACCCCGCATCCTAGTTGAAATGTGATAAAATCTGATTTTCGCCCTTTACCTTTTTTAATGTAGCTGTTCATAAGCTCTTCAACTTTTTTAAGCACCAGATAGTCGGTAGAATTTAATTTTACCAAAATTTCACCATTTACGTCTGTAGTGGCAGATAATGTTACATTTGTTGTCAATTTCATAAAAAATCTCCTTAAAAAACTCATCAATAATTCATATTATAACAAAATAAAAGCTTTTACACAACTGCCGATAATGTATATATAGAGATAGCAAGTAAATAAACATTGTTAAAATGTTACATAGTAATAGGGTTATTTTTGTTTTGTTATAGTAATTTTGTTACATATAAAATAATTTTATATCAATTTTTTTTGATATAAAATATAAATTGCAGGAATTGGATAGATTAAAAACAAAATTATTTTTGATTGAACGCAGTAACAATTCTTAGTTGAAAAGTATCTTTTTGGGATTCATTTTTTTTAATATTTTTTTAATTACTTTATAAACAAGTTGCTCATTATATTTTGCTTCGCCTCGCTCTCTATTTCTATTAACTCGCGTAGCGAATAGTATTTCTTCACAGGTGGTTTAACATTATAATACTTCCTGTTGATTGCTCCCCACCATCTCCCAGTTTTAGCCAGTTCTTCTGGTATGTCAGTCTTAAAATTCAAAGCGAAATCACTGATGACTGACAATTCATCAGCTTTGTTCACCTTTTCTATCTTCGCCTCATAGCTCTGGCTGTATTTAAACCACAAGTACTGCATGACTCGTGATATCTTCGCAGGTGAAAAAGAAAACTGCGCATTCGTTAGTATTTCAAATATTTGTAATTTGTCTTCGTATTTCTTTTTCCAAAAAAATAACGGTGGTTTCTCTCCATTATTAAACTCTTTCTTACTCAGATACCGAGTAAAAAGATTCAAACAAGTTTTACTTTTTTTGAAATCTGCTGTATAATCAATGGACAGTGACAATTTGTAGCGGCATATGAATTCCGGTATACTGTCAATAAGTATGCACAGATTCTTCTGGCTCTGATTTGTAATTATCAGGCAGTTTTTCTCAGTAGGGTTTAGGACCCTCTTTTTGGACTTGTAATGTCCTGATGGCGTTCTTATCCCGTGGTAGGTAACGCCGAAATGTTCTGTTGCGATTAAGAATGGTTTATTACCCATTTTATATCCTCCTTGGTATACATTATGCAAGAAAAAAATATTTTGGGCAAATATCAGCTATGGCTTTACTCTTATGCTCATTCTCCTGAGACTGACAGGCTTCTTATATACAAAGCGCGGCAATATCTACAATGGCTAAAGCGCGAGAATCACCAAATCAATGAAAATGATCCGCATGTCACATATAAAGTTTTTATGCGGTTCATACTGTATCTAAGGAACAAGGGAGAATCTGACAGAACGGTCTGCAATACAGTATCATGCCTCAAATCATTTTTCAGGTTCCTAAAAGAGAAATATCCGGCATACGGATTTTGTTCCTTGATTGAATCTCCGAAATTCTCAAAAACTATCCCAAGGGTATTTTCTCTTGAGGAGACGGAGAAATTCCTTGCAGCAATAGAGACTGACAGTATTATCGGAATCAGGGACTACTGCCTTTTCGAGCTTATATACAGCTGCGGCTTACGCAATTCAGAGGCTAGTAATTTGTTCTTGAATAATATAAGGGCAGGTTCCCGGCTGCTGCTTATAAGAGGCAAGGGCGGTAAAGAACGTCTCGTTCCGTACGGAGACAGGGCAGCCTCTGCTCTAGACGATTACCTGAAGCTCCGTTCGCTACAGAATGAGCTGGGAATATCTAAATGCAGGAACCTTTTCACAACGTTGCAAGGCACGAAACTTTCTTCCAGGGAGATTCTGTACCGGTTCCGTTTATATGCCGACAAAGCCGGACTGAGCGACTGCACTGTACATACTCTCAGGCACAGCTGCGCAACGCACATGCTCAACGGCGGCGCCGACATATACACGATATCCATGTTCCTAGGACATTCCTCAATCACTACGACCCAGATATATACTCACGTAGATGAGTCTATGCTCCGCGCAGCACATGCGAAATACTTTCCATCAGGTGTCATGAATGCAAAAGGAGGTCAACTAGATTGAGGTTCTGTGACGGTGAAAGACGCAACCGTTTTTTCCCGTTGCCGAGATTTGCTTTGATGTGATTTTTTAGACGGATATCAACAGTTTCATTTTCAGCAAGCGAAAGAAGTTTGTTCCTCGTTATCTCCGCGACTGGTAAGATAGATGAGAAGAAAGAATACGAACCGTCGCACTGGCTCTCGTCCTGCTCGATCATCCGTTGAATTAACAGCGTGCTGTTTTCGGCTGCCAGTATGCAGTCAAGATAACGGGCGAGGGCAGACAGCATGTAATCACAGTATGTGTCGGATACCGACAGGTAAAAGTCTTTAATCATAAGGTATGAATCGAAGAACAAGTTCTTGTTCATGAAGCGGTATCTCCAATAGCTTCCCGCCTGTTTCTGCCATTCCCGGAGAAAAAATTTCTGCATGTTCTCAAGTTTTATGTTCTGACTTGAAACAACAGCTTCGAGAGAATATACGCAACGCCTGAATTCATTGTAAATAATTCTTTTTCTCATGACATGCTCCTTCGTCGCAACATTGCGACAATTTATTGCCAAGCTCTTTTGAACAAAAAAATAGATTTCCGGTATTTTTCCTTAAATACTCATCTTCGAGAATTGTACATAATTCTTCCATTTTTTTTGAAACAAGTCTCATCAAGAAACAATCTATTTTGTTATCCTTATTTTTGCTTAGATAAATCAATTGTTTCAGCAAATCTGGTATATTGTGTATGTCATCAAGCATTATGCTTATAACCTTCTTTTTATTTCCAACATAAAAACTATTGCATCGGAATAAATTCCGTACAAAACAGTTCTGATATTTCTCAATCTCTATACACAGGGATATACATTCATCAATATTCTTCATTTTAATCCTTTCCTGTTTCTTCTTGTTTCCGCATGATGAACAGCGTCATATTTCAGATGGCACGGTGCGCACAATGCCTTAAGATTTTCCTTCCTGATATCCGACGGGATATGATTCAAATGGGCAACCGTAAGTGTATTTCTGTGAGTATCGAATTTCTCTCCGGGTTTACGGCATTGTTTTCCGCAGTTCTTACATTTCCATCCTGACTCCTCTTTAACCTTAAACGCAATATCGTTCCAGTTTTCAGGATATAGATTTCTTTTCATCGGCATTGTGCTTTTCCTCCTTCCGTCGCAATGTTGCGGCAAGTTATATATTTGCGATTTATCTACGCTCATGTTCCTTGTTATGGTTCCTCTTGTTTAACTGTTCCTTGAGACGTATGTTCTCCATCATCAGGGTTTTCAATTTTTTTTACTTTGCCATCTTCGGAAAGCATATATAAAATGTCTAGAATGAGACGGTTATTCTCGTTGCGATTTTTTTTGTAATGTTTAATAGTTTTATACAACCATATTATTAACAAGAAAACATAAACAACAAATTCCCCAAATATAAAAAAAGCAAAAATGTCCTTGTCTGTCGATATCGCTAACCAAACTAATAAACCGGTTGATATAAGGAATATGCTTAATACTAAACTCATGTTATTGTAATACTCGAACGCAAACCGGAACTTTGTTTCGTGATTTTCAGGTTCTTTTTTGGACTCGTCATTCATTGTTTCGTCTCCTCCTGTCGCAATGTTGCGGCAATTTATATATTCGCGGTTTATCCGCGCTCATGTTCCTTGTTATGATTCTTCTTGTTTAACTGTTCCTTGAGACGCATGTTCTCCATCACAAGTCTGTTGTTTTCGTCGCAAAGCTCGTGGTTCGTGTCTATTACACTGTCTAGTTGCCTGACCGCGTTTTTGAATCCTTCGAGGACTCCGTTCCTGCACTCACGCTCTTTTCCGTTAACTTCAATCTTCGTGTAATCTGTAAGAGGATTATGACTTGACAAATCCTTGTTTTGTGTTATCTTATCAACAGAGGCGATAACAGCTCCCACCTGTTTGCCGATAGAGAGGAATTCAGGTGTGTAGCCATATTGTGCGTTCACCGCTTTTATGGCATCTGACGCTTCTTTTTTTAATTCGTTGTCTTTTTCTTTCTCAGCAAATCCTGTTATAACCCAGCTCTCTTCTGTTCCCATCCATTGCCTTGAGATTCCTACCAATATACCGTTATCACGTAAGTTGAGCCTCGTTTTTTGTGGTTCATCAGGAAGTACTTTTTCTACAGTCTGTTTTATCAAATATAGCAGTGCTGAAATTTCTTCCTTAGAAAGATTATCTTTTCTATACCGACCTTCGATGATATGTTTTATACCGAATCCCCCGTTGTTCTTCTTTTTAAGATTTCCAAATGTGCCGTTAGCAAAAATCACTTCTCCGAGTACTGGATTTTGTATTGTCATGGAACTGTCATTTTCAATGACTTCCGCTATTTCCATAAAAGATTTCAGCGCATCGTTTTTATCGTTCATTCTTTCTCACCTCCGTCACAACATTGCGACAACTAAAAAAATGGCGGATTATTCCGGGACGCTGGTAATGTCCGCCGCGACCAGCACTTTGACGTTAATTTAATCAGCAGAATAACCTTCGTCGGTTCATCGTCATCCCGCTCCTGCGGCTCCGTTTTTATGGCGTTTATACTCAAACGGAAGCGAAACCTTTGAGTACTATTTCATTAAAATTCTTTTCTTTTTGATAAATATAAAAGATAATAAAAATATTCTTCAGTTAAAGGAAAACGAATTTTTTGTTTTAACGCAGCGTCATAAGCAGCAACAAAAATCGAATTGTTTTCTTGCTCAAGTTCTTTATATTTGCTGAAGCATAGCTTTGGATTTTCCAATAAAGACTCAATAAATTTCAGGTAATTTCCTGCAGAAATGTTATATGAATCGTCATTAAGCAGTTTCATTGAGTTTGATACATTGTTCCGTATCTGTTCTAAATAATATTTGACCGAATTTAACTGATTTGTTTCTTTGTTCTCCTCTTTAGGGTCAAAGGCAATGAACGGCTGTTGCGTTTTCGTGTTTAGATTATCATTGTATTCTTCCAAATATTTAGTGAGGTCAAGATTGTGAATGATTACAATTTGAACAAGAATATTTATGAAACTG
>JAIKVO010000083.1 GCA_024685655.1 Treponemataceae bacterium | reverse complement strand
GAGAAGTCCGCCTGTAAGAAGAATGCCGTCCACTTTTCCGCAAAGAACGCAGCTCATCTCGCCAATCATCTTGCAAATTTGGTAGAGCATTGTGTTCCAGACCAAATCGGCTTTTTTGTCGCCTTTTTCAAGCATTCCGTGAATTGTGTCGGCGTTCGCCGTTCCAAAAAGGTCTACAAAACCGCCCGCCCGAGAGCATCGCAACCGCACATCAGCAACAGAATGTGCCTCTATGTAGTCAAGCAGCGCAAGAACAGGTACGCTTCCGATTCTTGTGGGAGTAAACGCACCTTCTCCGTCAGCACCCATGTTTCCGTCAATCATCTTTCCGTGGTC
The DNA here is from genome assembly GCA_024685655.1 of Treponemataceae bacterium. Classification (GTDB taxonomy): domain Bacteria; phylum Spirochaetota; class Spirochaetia; order Treponematales; family Treponemataceae; genus Treponema_I. The sequence goes on along the minus strand of JAIKVO010000083.1, from coordinate 3,353 downwards.
GTGCGCGCTTACAGTAATGCCGCCGTCGATATGCGCAACTACGAAATTGCAGTCCTCGTAACGCTTTCCAAGAACGTGCTCCGCATGATACTCTGCGACAGCTTTTTGATTCAGAACGTGCGAGTGCGAAACCCTGTAAATCCCCTTGATGCCGGTGAGCCTTGCGTAGTCGCAGTATTCATCTACGTTCGTCGGGTTCAGCGTAAAAGCCGGTTTGTTGAACTCCTGCGCGAATTTCCATGCAAGCATAACCCCGAGTTTTGCCGGATGCTCGCTGCCGCCAACAGCCGCAACAGTGTCGTCGTAGAGCTTTTTGTCAATTTTCGTAATGCCGCCCGGCTGTGTACACGCCGAACCGCCACGTCCGACAAAAACATCAATTTCAGAAGCGTTGTGTCCCTCTTCTTTAAGCATGTCAAGGATGACCTGATAGCGGAAAGGCAGCTGATCGTTCACATGCGGGTAGGAAAGAAGCTTGTCCGCGTCGTGAAACAGACTTTTCTCGAAAACTGATGTTTCATTCTCAAAAAGGCTCACTTTTGTTGAAGTTGAGCCAGGGTTTATTATCAGAAGTTTGTATTCCTTATCATTGTCATTTTGCGTCATGTATGGGTCTCCTTTTCTATCTTCGCGAGCTTCGCGCAAATTATTTCTAGCAAATTTTTGCGACAGTGGCAGCACATTGATACTATGCATAGTATTCTATACTGCAAAAAAAAAGATTACAACAGGAGCAGGTTCAAAGAAATGATGATGTTGCCTACTGATGGCGTCTTTTGTATTCTTCGCTTTGCTTATTGAGCCAATTGCTTATTCCGGAAACAACATCTTCTGTAGTGACAATCAGTGATTGTAAAAGTTTTTCGCCAAAGTCACCTGCTTTTGAAGCCGCAACAGCTATTTTGTTTTGACAGAGTTCTGTTGCTTTGTCTACAGCTGTTTTCCACATTTCTTCTGTCCAGATCCAATCGCATTTTTTAAAGTAGTAAAGATATGTTGTGTCGATTATATTTTGCTCGTATTTTTCGATTTTGTGACCAAGTTTCTCCTGAACTTGCTCATGCATATCTTCTGGTGTCGATTTAAGAATGTTAAAAGCAAAAAGTTGAGAAGCCATCAGAACTAGCACAAAAAAAAGGAACATTTTTTTCATAAACACCTCCAATTTGATTATACACAGTTCATTTCTTTTTTCGATAGGAAAATTATAGAACAAAGTTACGAAAAAGGCTATGAAAGTGCAAGAACTTGGTTACTGACACCGGAACCTATCAGTTCGCTTGTGCCGGACAGATTTTTCTTTGCCTCTATCCGTAAATCAAATTCTCTGATTACAGTGTCGATGTGTGTGATGATTCCAAGCATTTTCCCGCTGTTCTGGAGCGATTTCAGGGCAAAAATTGCTTCCATTAGTGGCTCTCCGCTTAAAGTTCCGAAGCCTTCATCAAGGAAAAGCGAATCTACGCGGACGTTTCTGCTTGCAAGTTCTGCTATTCCGAGAGCAAGCGAAAGGCTGATGATGAACTTTTCGCCACCGCTCATGTTGTTCACAGGGCGATCATCTTTGCTGTCTGGATAATTTACATCATGAATGCGGAAATCGACTTTACTTTCAATTTGAACAAGCGTATATTTTTTCGTGATAGCTTCAACATATCTGTTTGCAATTTGAAGCAACTGCTTGAAAGCAAGTGCTTCAACAAAAACTTCGAAATCATCGCCTGTCGCCTTATTTCCGATAAATTGCCGCATTTCGCCCCACAGAATGGCTTTTTCTTTTGCTTCATCGCGTCTTTTTGTAATTTCAGTCGCCTTATCTTTTTGTGCCTCATTGTTTTCAAGCTGGGCTTTAATTCCGCCGATTCGCTCAGAATTGTCAGATTGCCGCTTAGTGAGAGAAGCTCTTTCTTCCAACAGTATTTCTTTTGATTTGTCAGTTTTCTTTTCTGCGCTGATTTTCTCAAAATTAGTACGGGCTGTTTCAAGCGCGTTTTTTGTTTCTCCATCTTTTTTGATGAGCAACTGCTTTGTTTCTTTCAGCTTCTCTACAGCAGAATCTTCCATTCGGCATTTAAGGAATTCATCCTGAGACGCAAAACCATTTTTAGAAAGAGCTTCCTGAAACTTTGAAAGATTTTGTGCATTTTGTTTTGTTAATTCTGAAATTTCGTTCGTGAAGCTTTCTATATTATTAGAAGTTTTAGTTTTATTGAGGAACAGTGTATTTTTTTCGGACTCTTTTGTCTCCAAACGATTTTTAAGTAGTTCGACATTTTTATCTGAAATTCGTTCTTCTTCATCAGGATTTTTGTCTCCGAACAAGTCTTTTCGTTTTTGTAGGACTTCATCATGCTTGGCTTTAATTTCATTAAATATTTTTTGTGCCTCATCAAGTTCAAAAGTGAGCTTTTAAAGATTAATGTCATCACGTTTAGTTTCAAGAATCCTTATATCATTTTCCTTTTGGGTTTTTGTGGAATCATTGTGTTGATAAACCGTCTGCCGTTTGGAAAGGTTTTTTATAATTTCAGTAAGATTTGAAACATCAGTTTGTGATATGGCAAAATTCCACGGAGCAAGTAAGCCATTTATCTCTTTTATTTCGTGATTTGCTTCTTCGGAAAGCTCGTTTTTTTCTTTTTCAAGCTGCTCGTTCTTTTCGTTAAGCGACTTAATATCAGCAGCAAGATTTTTGAGTGTTTTGTCTGTATTATCGATTCTTTTATTCAAAGCCGAAACGTCAATTGCAACTTTTTTTGTGTTCTCATCGAGTCGGTTTTCTGTTTCCGTGCCGTCACACGCAGGATGATTCAGAGAGCCGCAGACCGGGCAAGGTTTTCCTTCTGTAAGCTGATTTTTAAGAAGAATAGAAACCGCCACAAATTCACTGCTTACAAGAGCTTTTAGTTCATCGTTCAGCTTGGTATACTCTTTTTGGGTGTTTTCCAAATCCTGATTTTTGTTGCTGATGATTTGTTGATTTCTTGAAATCTCCGCTGTTTTTTCTGCAATTTCCCGCAAATTTTTTGAAGCAACCTTTCTTTTGTTTTCAAGTTCGACGGTTATCTGCCCTAGTTCTTTATCTTTTTCGTTTTCTTTAAGATAGATATCAAGAGTTTTGATTTCATCTTCTGTGCGTTTTATTACTTCCTGTAAATCGGTAAGGTTCTTTTTTGATTCAGAAAGCTGAGTTTCTGTGTTTTTCCTGCTAGTTTCCGCAGTGTTCAAGTTTTCAGCCAGATGTTTTAGTTCAGAATCGATTTCTCGGACATTTTTCCATAGAACCCTATCTGCGGCAAGTTTTTTTTCGGCATCATCAAGGGTGAGTTTTGCTGTATTGTATTCAGCTTCCG
>JAIKVO010000271.1 GCA_024685655.1 Treponemataceae bacterium | reverse complement strand
TTAATTACCGCGTAGGTGCATTCATAAGGGATGAAGGGAAACCCGGAAGTGAAGGTCGGATTCTTGTTGTAAGGAATCCGGCTGAGCGTCCGAACGTGTGGTATTCCGTAGGCGGCAGGGTGCAGTATGGCGAAAGCTTGGAAGAAGCTATCCTGCGTGAGTTTAAGGAAGAAACTGGTATTTCATGTCAGGTCGAGCGTTTATGCGCAATCCTTGAGAACTTTTTCACAATAAGTGACGGAACGCCTTATCATGAGTTTTCCGCATTTTTTTTGGTTAAAATGACCGATGAACTACGTGCGATACAATCCGGGCAACTAACGACCGGCGGTCCGAGCGGCGAATATCTTGAGTGGATTGAGTTGAACGATTTGGCAGGCAAGACGATATATCCACCGTTTTTTACCGACAAGAATTTCCCCGAAGAAAAAGGCATTGTCCACTTTATAAAACGAAACGATGTGATGGTTCGTGGTTAAATGGATATATCTTAGGCGAACCAGTTTTCAAGCATGAGCGGAGAGATTTTTTGAATCGGCTCAAAGTGCTTTGTGTGAATGTCATCAATTAAATCCTCAAAAATCAAAGATTTTTTCTTTCCTTCAGTCATTCTTTGAACACCAAATAAAAGTTCATGCCATGTGGTTGATGGAATTGCGCACAAAACTCCAAAATTTCGTATTGACTACAACGGTTTTCAAGCATATACTTCCGACAATCACACAGAAATACCGGGGTGTGTGCCGCTTATGCGGTACTCTGAGATTATACCCGAAAAAGCTGCCGTATGGCGGTTTAACCTGATCCGGATAATGCCGGCGGAGGAAGTATGAAAGCTCGTCTTTTAATAATTTTCCTTTTATTTTCAATTATTTCAGTTGTTTTTGCAGGTGGTAAACGCGAAGCTGCAAAGAAAAATGCTTCAAACGAAGTTGTAATTTATGCCCACGACTCTTTTGCATCTGAATGGGGTGCGGGTCCTGCTCTTTGCGAGGCATTCGAGAAAAAAACAGGTATCAAGGTTAATTTGATATCGGTTGGTGATGCTGTACAGGTTCTTTCTAACGCGATTCTTGAGAAGGATGCGCCTGTTGCGGATATCCTTATCGGTCTTGATAACAATCTGTATCCAAAGGTAAAGGCTGCCGATATTCTTGAAGCTTACAAGCCTGTAGACGGCGACAAAGTGATTGACAAGACGCTTCTTATGGAAGACGGATGGCTGCTTGTTCCGTATGACTGGAGCAGCTTTGCTATGATTTTCGATTCAGAGAGCGGAATTGAGGCTCCTACATGCCTTGCAGACCTTACGAAAGATATCTACCGCAAGAAGATAATCCTGATGGATCCGCGCACAAGTACGCCTGGTCTTGGTTTTGCCGCATGGACGCTTGCTGTTTACGGAATGGACGGAGTTGCGGACTACTGGCGCAGCCTTAAGGCGAATATCCTGACAATGGCATCAGGATGGAGCACAGGCTACGGTCTTTTCACAGAAGGCGAGGCTCCGCTTGTAATCAGCTATACGACAAGCCCTGCTTATCATGTTGCATACGGCGAAGGCGATAAATTCAAGGCTCTTGAGTTCACAGACGGTCATACATATCAGACTGAGGGCGCAGGCCTTATGAAGAATGCGCCGAACAAAGAGAACGCAAAGAAGTTCCTCGATTTCCTTATCAGCGCAGAAGCTCAGGAGATTGTTCCAGAGACACAGTGGATGTATCCGGCGAACAATTCTGTAGAGCTTCCGGAAAGCTACAAGGCTGTATCTGCTGTTCCGGCGAAAGTTCTTACAGTTGATATGGATGAGCTTGATAAAGCCGTTGAGATTATTTTGGCTGTTCTTGCTGAAAATTAATAGATGAAGCAGTTCGCCGCTTTTTGCGGCACGGCTGTTGCTGTGCTGCTCGTCCTGTTTTTTTGTGTGACCGCAGTTTCTGCTTTTGCGCCGGCTTTTACCGGCGATTCGGAGGCTGCTTTTGGGGCGGGTAGCGGGGCGCAGCCTACGGGCAAGTCCAGTTCGGGCGCGGATGGCTCTGGAGTGTCAGGTTTGACTGCTCCTGACGGTTCTGGGGTTGTGTCCGCGTCTGCAAAAGATGCGGCTTCGGGTGCAAATGATTCTAGGTCAGCGGCTTCGGACGCGTTCTGGCGGCGGATTGTCAAAATTAAAAATATCCTGTTTTTTACGATAAAACAGGCTTTCTTTTCTACGGTGGTCGCTCTCATAATCGGGGTGCCCGCCGCGTTCCTTGTAGCCTGCCGAAAGTTTCCCGGCAGGCGGTTCCTTGCTTCTCTTTCTTCCGTTTCTCTTTGTATTCCGCCACTTTTAATTGCGCTAGGTTACGTTATTTTCTTTGGAATGAACGGCGTTTTTAACCGAACTGTAATGGCTATTACAGGCATAAAGGAACCGCCGTTCACGTTTCTGTATTCTTTTGCAGGAATTATAATTGCACACGGATTTTATAACTTTCCGATAATAATGCGGACGGTTTCTGATACGTGGCGCAATTTGCCGGAAGACGAGTATAACGCGGCGGTTCTTTCGGGTGCGGGGCGATTCAGAATTTTCCGCACGGTGACGCTTTTCCAGCTTGCGCCGTCAATCGCAGGTGGCTCTGTAATCGTATTTTTGTACAGTTTTTTCAGTTTCGTGATTGTTCTGTTGTTCGGGCAAGCTGGTGGCTCAACGATGGAAGTAGAAGTGTATCAGGCTGCAAAAAACACGCTCGATTTTAAGTATGCTGGGCAGCTTGCCCTTACGGAAACGGTGGCAGCTTCGCTTTTTGTTGTCGGGTACGTACTGCTCGGCAAAAAGGGGCGAAGAACCCATGCCGGAGTTAGCTCGCTACCGCCTGTACGCGTTCATGGCGCGGCGGAGATAGCGGGGCTTGCTGTAATTGGCGGAGCAATCCTGCTGTTTTTGGTGTTGCCGCTCACCGCTATAGTGTTTACTGGAGCAGGGGAGCTTATAAAGCTTTTTTCACAGAAAAGTTTCTCGAACGCACTTTTGAATACAGTTGCAACTTCGCTTGGAAGCGCGTCGCTTTGTGTGGTGACGGCGTTTTTCTTTGCGTGTGTCGCCCGCCGCGCCGATCCATACGGGAAAAGCATCCTTTTCCGCATTGTGCCGCTTTTGCCGATGGCAGTATCATCGGTTGTAATAGGGTTCGGGCTTACGAACGTTATGCGCCGCTTTCACATTGCGGGAACTCCGATTATGCTTGTAATAACGCAGGCTTCTTTGACATGGCCGCTGGCATTTCAGCAGGTACGCGGTGCAATGGAGCGGATTCCGATGGCAGTGACAGATGTGGCTTCGCTTTTGTCGCCCTCGCGCTTGGACGTGATTTTCCGGGTGCAGCTTCCGCAAACTCGGAGGGCTTTGTTTTCGGCATTCGCATTTTGTGCCGCAATAAGCGCGGGCGACTCGAACTTGCCGCTAATTTTAGGAATACCACGCTTCGAGACGCTTTCGCTCTATACGTACCGGCTTGCAGGAGCGTATCGGTTTGCAGCTGCGTGTGGTAGCGGTACGGTTTTAATTGTTTCGTCTATGGCGCTTTTCGCGTTTTCAGACAAGTTGGCAGGAAGTGGTAAACGTTCTAGGAGAGAATAGAACAAGAGTTGAGTTTAATAGGTAAAAAGGAAAACTCGAATTTTGTTCTTTGAGAGGAGCTATGTTTTTTACGGCAGAAAATTTACACATGGATTGGGAATCGGTTTCAATAGACTTCTCCGGCTGTGTTGACAGCGGAAAAATGCTCGTCATTGTTGGGCATTCCGGCAGCGGCAAGTCAACTGTACTGAAAATGATGGCAGGACTTTTACCGCCCGGAAAAAACGCGCGAATTACACTTGACGGCACTGACATAACGAAAACTCCAGCCGGAAAACGCCATATAGGTATGGTTTTTCAAAGTCCCGCGCTTTTTTCCCACATGAGAATTGTTGATAATGCAGCGTATTCTCTTGCCGCTGCCGGAATGCGCCGGAAAGAACGCTACGAAAAAGCCTCGGAATGGCTTTCGCGCTTTGGTTTGGAAGGGTTTGAAAAACGCTGGCCCGATTCTCTTTCCGGCGGAGAAGCGCAGAGAGTTTCACTTGTCCGGACTCTTATTGCGGAACCTCGGCTTGTTTTGTTCGACGAGCCTTTTTCCGCGCTTGATGCCCCGCTTAGAAAAAAGCTTTCGGAAGAGCTTCGCCAGTGGCAAAAAGAACTGGGGTTTGCAGGAATCGTTGTAACTCATGATATAGAAGAAGCCCGTGCTCTTGGGGATGAAATAACAGTTATGAAAGGTGGCAAGCAAGTCTGGAGCGGACTCCCGGCAGATTTTGAAGAATCGCTGCTTGTATAGTTTGTTCTATAGATATTCTAATTTCGTGGTGTAAATCCCGAATCCATAATATCAAGCATACATTTAACGACTTTCGGATCATACTGAGTGCCGGAATTTGCTATCAGCTCTTCTCTGACCATGCTCATCGGAAGTTTTTTCCGGTAACAACGGTCTGAAGTCATAGCATCGTATCCGTCAGCAACGCTGATTATCCGTGAGAAAAGCGGAATCTCTTCGCCTTTAAGACCATCTGGATATCCTTTTCCGTCATATCGCTCATGATGATGGCGCACTACTGATGCAGCTCCTGGCAGCGAGCCGAAATCAGCAAGAATCTCACCGCCTTTTGCCGCATGGGTTCTCATAATATCCATCTCGTTGCTTTCAAGAATATCCGGCTTTGAAAGAATCGAGTCTGAAATACCTATCTTTCCAACATCGTGAATAATCGCCATGTAATAAATGTTCTGCTGGTCCTGTTTTGAAAGCCCCATCCTGTGCGCCAGCTCCTTTACATAAAAGCTTACGCGCGCCGAATGACCGGAAGTATATTTATCCTTTGCTTCTATTGTATTTGCGAAAAGTTTGAGCGTCTGTTCTATTGTAATGCGAGCATTCTCTTCTTTCTTCTGCAAATCAAGGACTTTGATAATAAACGGAATACAGATAAGAAGCGATGAACCGGAAACAATTGTCAGAATCAGAATTGCATAATAGTACCAAGCGTGTGATATTTCTATTTTTTGCTTGTAATTGAGCGTAACTTCACCGGGCACATAAGTTCTTGGCGCGAACATGATGAATCCGTATGTGATTGTACCACCTGTTGGTATGGTAAGATTGTAGTCTTTCGGTGGATTTATTGTCTGAATTCTGTTTTGTTCAGAATAAATGCCGTTCCAAGAGTCTGATATATAAGCTTTTTCGGGCAGTTCAAACTGAATTTGCCAAGATGTAATGTCATAACTTGTCGGATTTGTTATCGTTCCGTCGTATTGTGCGGCTTGCAGGGGGTTTCCGGATTCGAACCATTTTTTCGATTCGTTCTGGACAAGACTGCCATATGGTTCAGTATATGAATGGGAAGTAAGAATGATAGAGTCGGTTATTTCACCGGTTTCGAATACTGCAGGTAGTAATAAGGATAATGCAAGAGAAAGTAAAAAAATTGCAGAAACGACAATCAGCAAAGTTATTAATCTTTCCTTGTTATTCAGCAGCATCAGTTTTCTCCCATATTGTAAAACCGCTCCTCTGGCATTTTTTCGAAGTAGTCCAGAAGATACGCAAGTTGCTCCTCCCTGATGGAAGTATTAAGAATTTTGGACCGGAGGTAATGTGCATACATGAAATTGTCCAAAAAGAATGTGAAGAATCTTTTGGATCGTGTTGCATAGAATTCCTCAGGCTGATACTCAATAAGGTCGGTTGTAAAATTTTCAGCTTCCTTATACATATCTATGGTACTAGTAACAGGATAAACCCTTTTTTCAAAATTGGAAAGATTAGAATTGAAAAATTTGATAAATTTGATATTTGACAGCTCTGCAAAAATCCACGGTTTTTGTACTGCCGCCCTGCCGATCATGATTCCGTCCATTTGCGGCGCGGCTTTACAAAGTGCTTCGTATGAGCGTGCATCTGATACACAGCCGTTTCCGACTATGGAGATAGAAGATGATTGTGTTTTTTTTTCGTCTTGCGATGTATTCGGATTTTGTGGAATCGTTTCGCTTTGTGAAATTTTTCCACCGTTTTTTTCGATATGTTCGATAAGTTTTTGGATGTAGAGCCAGCGGGCAGGGCGGGAATATTTTTCCTTGCGGGT
>JAIKVO010000082.1 GCA_024685655.1 Treponemataceae bacterium | reverse complement strand
CATAATTCTTGCTTTGTCCATATTTTACCGATTTTCGTATTTTTTTCTTCCTATTTTTGCATTGTTTTCCTTGCTAATGTAAATACCGTGTAGTAAAATTGAAAATGCTTTACGCTTTTGTTGAAAACTTGAAGTTCAACTTGTATTACTTGTATAAAAGGGAGAAAAAATGGCAAACGAAACTAAAGAAACTGCAAAAGAAATTGAAAGTGGCAATGCTGTCCTTGGTATTGAATTCGGCTCGACCAGAATTAAGGCGGTGTTGATTAACTCTAAGAATATCCCCATAGCTTCCGGTGCATTCGATTGGGAAAACTCCCTTAAAGACGGAATATGGACATATTCACTCGAAGAAATTCACAACGGATTGGCTACATGTTACGCCAACATGAAACAAGATGTAAAAGAAAAATACGGCGTTACGCTTAAAAAACTTAAAGCTTTGGGTATAAGTGCGATGATGCACGGTTACCTTGCGTTCGACAAAAACGGTACATTGCTCGTGCCTTTCCGCACATGGCGCAACACTATAACCGGCAAGGCTTCAGAAGAGCTTTCAAAGCTTTTCAACTACCCGATTCCTGAACGTTGGAGCATTTCTCACCTTTACCAGGCAATTCTCAACAATGAGCCGCACGTTCCGAATGTCGCGTTTTTCACGACGCTCGCAGGCTACGTTCATTGGCAGCTTACCGGCAACAAGGTACTCGGTATTGGTGACGCTTCCGGTATGTTCCCAATTGACATTGCGACAAAAAACTACAACGCAAAGATGATTTCTCAGTTTGACGAGCTTGTAAAAGGCAAGGGTTTCAGCTGGAAACTTGAAGATTTGTTCCCGAAGATTCTTGTTGCCGGAGAAAACGCAGGAACTCTTACAGCTGCAGGCGTTAAACTTTTGGATAAAGAAGGCGACCTGGAAGCGGGTATCCCGCTTGCACCGCCTGAAGGCGATGCCGGAACGGGCATGGCAGCCACAAACAGCGTAAAAGTCCGCACCGGTAACGTTTCCGCCGGAACTTCTGTATTCGCTATGGTTGTTCTTGAAAAAGATCTTTCAGCGTCTTACAACGGCAAAATCGACCTTGTTACGACACCGGATGGCTCACTTACAGCAATGGCACATGCAAACAACTGCACTGGCGAGTATGACAAGTGGATTTCACTTTTCGGACAGGCAATTAAAGCCTGCGGTTTCGACGTTAAGAAAGGAGACCTCTACGAAAACCTCCTTGGTCTTGCTCTTGAAGGCGACAAAGACTGCGGCGGACTTATTCCGTATAACTACATTTCCGGTGAGTCAATGACGGGCTTAAGCGAAGGCCGCCCGCTCTTTGTTCGTACACAGGAAAACAACTTTACGCTTGCAAACTTTATGCGCGCACAGCTTTTCACGGCTCTTGGGGCACTCCGCACCGGTATGGACATTCTTTTTGACACAGAAAAAGTCGTCATTGACAAGCTCAACGGTCACGGCGGCTTCTTTAAGACACAGAAAGTCGGTCTTACAGTAATGTCTGCCGCAATGCACACGCCTATTTCCGCGCTTTCAACAGCCGGTGAGGGCGGCCCGTGGGGAATGGCTCTTCTTGCATCATTCCTTGTTAATGGTAACGGGAAAAAGCTTGAAGATTTCTTGGATAAAGAAGTGTTTGGCGACAGCAAGGCTGTTACTGTTATGGCAAGCGATGAGGATATAGCTGGATTCAACGCATTCTTCCGTAACTACACGAAAGGCTTGGCTGTTGAACGCGCCGCCATCGAAGCCGTTGACTAAAGTTGACTAAAACTGATTGCTCGGCGAAACCGCCGCACTATAGCAGCAAATTCGCCGAGCGACTAACGAACAGCTAAAACAAAAAAGGAAGCAAAAATGAGCTCAGCATATCAATCTCTTAAAGAAGAAGCATTCGAGGCAAACCTCGAAATTCCAAAGCGCGGACTTGCTATTTACACATGGGGCAACGTCTCTGCTTTCGACAAGGCAAAAGGTGTTTTTGCCATAAAGCCATCAGGTGTTCCTTACGACACAATGACAGTCGAAGACATCGTTGTTGTAGACTTGGAGCTTAATAAAGTTGAAGGAAAGCTTAATCCGTCATCGGATACACCGACCCATGCCCAGCTTTACAAAAATTTTGCGGACATCGGTGGTGTAACACACACGCATTCACCGCATGCAACCGCTTGGGCGCAGGCATGCCGCAGTATTCCGCTGCTTGGAACGACACATGCTGACCACAGCGCGAACGAAGTTCCTTGCACCCCGATGATTTCTAAAGAAGCTGTTGAACGCGCCTACGAGGATGAAACCGGTATTCTTATTGTGAATACATTCCTTCACCCAGATAAAGTGAACGCATGCGACAACAACGGAATCCCACGAAAGCCGCTTGTTCCTTCCGAAAACCCGATGGTTCTTGTCGCTGGCCACGGACCATTTACTTGGGGAGCGAACGCTGCTAAATCTGTTTATAATGCCGCTGTACTTGAAGAAATTGCACGCATGGCATGGATTACAATGTCTGTGAATCCGCTTTTTAAGCCTCTTCCAGATTATGTAGTGAACAAGCACTATCAGCGTAAGCACGGAAAGAATGCCTATTATGGGCAGAGCACAACAAAATGAAACATTCGGCACGAACACAACTCACAAAGGGATATACCTTTTTGCGCACATCAGGTCGCGCGGTTCGTTTTGTAGCGTGGGCTCTCGTAATAGCATTCGTCCTTACGGTAGCCGGCTGCAGCAAAAAATCCGCCACAGCCAATGCCAACTCTGACACAACCACCAGCTCCGAGGAACAAACCTACACGCGGAATATAATCATCGGGTTCTCGCAAATTGGTGCTGAAAGCGCATGGCGGACTTGTAATACTCAATCCATGCAGACGGCTGCCGCAGAAGCCGGTATACAGCTTATTTACTCCAACGCGGAACAAAAGCAGGAAAACCAAATAAAAGCAATACGCTCGTTCATCGTCTACCAAGTTGATGTAATTGTGTTCGTGCCAATCGTACAAGATGGCTGGGATAACGTGCTTCGAGAAGCAAAAGAAGCACATATCCCTGTCATCATTATAGACCGCAAAATCCGTACATCCGATGAATCTCTTTATGCAGCTTATATCGGGGCAGATCATGTTGAAGAAGGCCGTAAAGCAGCTCGCTTTTTACAAGAAAAATATAAAGACGCTGACAAAACGCTCAACATTATGGAGCTTCGCGGTACGGATGGTTCTTCGGTAACCGACGGTCGCTACCAAGGATTCAGGGAAATCCTACAAAACGATAATCGGTTTAACATCATTTACAGTGAAACTGGAGATTTCCTGCGTTCTATGGGAAAAGAGCTTGCTGAAAAAATACTCAGCGAAAATGGTACTCTCCAGATAAACAGTACACCTGTAGATATTATTTACTCGCATAATGACAGTATGACGCTTGGTTTCCTGGATGTTTTTGAAAAATACGGCATTCAAGGCGGAAAAGATGTCACAATCGTGAGTGTTGACGCAGAACAAGCCGTAATTGATGCTCTTAAAAACGGACAAGTTAATTGTGTAGTTGAATGCAATCCAAAAACAGGTCCGCTTGTCATGGAATTTGTCCAGAGGCTCGCAAACAATCGTCCTATCCCTAAAATCACGAGAATTGAAGAAACAGTTTTTACCGAAAACGATGACCTCTCCAACATTGAACCACGAGGATATTAAGCCTGGGAGTATTCATGAAGTTCTATAATCCGCGCCGACTCTTACGTTTCCAAAAAGGCAGCATCAAAAAAAGACTCCAGCTTTCATATATCTATATTGTTGTTCTGATGGTTATACCGATGATGTATTCGATATCTGTATCTTCAATACATACATCACAATACGATCGAATAATCACTAACGTTAGCCGCGCCAACCGCATTATCCAAACTGTAAAAGTCGATATATCCGATGAAATATGGGATATTGTCGCTGGTAAAAAAACTTTTGAGGAAGGCAATCAATACGAAATAGTCAATAGCATAAAAACGGGTATTTCAGAAATGATGGCTTCCACCGAAAACGAAAACAACCGCAATGTTCTTGAAGTTGCTTCCCGCGCCGTAAATACACTTGAAAAATATGTCAACATACTCGGCACTCAAATTGAACAGAACGCAGCTGTCTCTGAAAATGAACAGATTCTTGAAGAAGTCAGGGGTGTTGCCTCGCTCATTTACGATATTTTGCAAAATTTCATCGTCGCAGAGATTGAAACTTCTGCAATGACGAACGAAAGCATCAAACATTCATTCCGTATGCTCGCTGTTATCCAAATAGTCATTATCTTCGTCATGCTGGCAGTTGCGGTTTATACATCAATAAGTGTATCCGAATCAATACGAAGACCAATTAGCGACATGGAAACTCTTTCTTCGCTTATTGCAGAAGGCCAGCTCGATGCCAGGACAAAACTTCCTCATGTTCCGGAACTAGATCAACTTTCGGAAAACTTGAATATCATGGCAGGTAAGATTCAGGAGCTTATCGATGAGAACATAAAAGAGCAGCAGAATCTTCAAAAAGCGGAGATGAAAACACTTCAAGCCCAGATTACACCGCATTTTTTGTATAACACACTCGACACAATTATCTGGCTGGCAGAATCGGAGAAAAAAGATGAAGTTATTGAGATTACAAAAGCCTTTTCCAACTTTTTCCGTATCTCGCTCAGCAAAGGCCATGAATGGATTCCTATCGAGCAGGAACTTGACCATGTTCAAAGCTACCTTACTATTCAAAAAATCCGCTATCGTGACATCCTCGATTATGAAATAAATTTTGATAATAACCTCAAGGGAAGACAAGTTCTAAAATTGATTCTACAGCCGCTCGTTGAAAATGCAATTTATCACGGTATAAAAAATAAACGTGGTCGTGGAAAACTTACTGTCACAGCAAAACTTATAGAAGACGATTATATTTATTTCTGTGTTCAGGATAATGGAATCGGTTTTACAGAGGAACGCCTGAATGATGTTCTTTTTGAACTTTCAGATAATGCAGATCCAGAAAATTTAAAATCGATTTATGGGCTTTATAACGTGAACAAAAGACTCAAATTGTATTATGATATGTCAGTAAGCTTGTTCATAGACAGCGAATACGGTAAAGGAACTTCTGTTTCATTCAAAATACCGTCAAAATTTTTCTCTGGAGAAGAGAGTGTATAGCGTTTTTATTGTTGACGATGAAGTTATTGTGCGTGAGGGAATACGCAGCAAAATAGATTGGGAAAACACGCAGTTTTCGTTTGCAGGCGAAGCTGCAGACGGTGAAATCGCACTATCGATGATTCAGGACATAAAGCCGGATATCCTTATAACTGACATAAAAATGCCTTTTATGGACGGATTGGAACTTTCCCGTATGGTGAAAAAACTCCAGCCGTGGGTACGTATAATTATTCTTTCTGGTCACGATGAGTTTGAATACGCAAAAAAAGCAATTTCCATCGGAGTTGAGGATTATATCCTTAAGCCGTTTACGTCTGAAAACCTTTTGAGCAGCCTGAACAAAATTGCCATCGCGCTAGACAAACAGAAACAGCAGTTTACGGATATTTCCCGCATGAAATTAGAACTGGAGTCTTCTTCGGCATTAATACGCGACAAATTACTCACGGATATTGTTCTGGGCACAATGAACAGCGCAGATGCCGTTCAAAAAGCGACTGAACTTCATATCAACTTGATTGCACGTTATTATATCGTTCTTATAAGTGAAATTCACTCTGAGCAGAATGATTCGAACAGCCTGCTTTCCGCAAAATCAAGGCTTTCTTCGTTTGTCGCTGCCGAACAAGCCTGTACCGGTTTTTTCATTTCGCCATACCGATTTGTTTGCATACTCAAAAGCAGCTCGCAAGAAACTTTGGAAGATGATGCTTACAGCCTTGCCGACTCATTCCAGCACGAGCTTAGCAAAAACACAGATTTTTTTGTAACTACTGCAATTGGTTCGATTGCTGACAGAACTGCTTATATCGCACATTCATACAATGATGCAGAATTCATCCTTAAATTATGTCCTTTTTCTGGCAAAAACCGCATTGTCGGTATGGCGGATGTCCAAAAAACAGAAAAAGAAAAACTTTCCCTTCCATCTAACAACGATCCGCTTGTAGAACGCTTAAAATTTGCCTCGGATGGTGAAATAGACCAAATTATAACTCAATATATAAATCTTCTCGGAGGAAACTCCGATCATTTTTCAATAATCGCATCTTATCTGCTTGTTGACGTTATAATGGCAGTTTCCAACCTTGTGGAAGAGCTTGGCGGGAATATTCGTGAAGAAATGCCGGAATTGCTGACAAAAGGCTTTATAGACAAGGCAGTCGCAAATCAAGAGACATTCATCAAAGAAATTAGAATTGTTCTCAATAATGTCCTTCGGTATCGAGATTCTCACATTCAGGGGAAATATGGCGATGTAATTCTTAAGGCCAAAAAGTTTATAGAAGAGAATTACGCTAATCAGGATATTTGTCTTCATTCCGTTGCGGAGGCTGTCCACTTTAGTCCGAATCATTTTAGTACAATATTTTCGCAAGAATGCGGTATTACATTCATAGAACATCTTACGAACGTGCGAATTGAACAGGCAAAAAAGCTTCTAAAAAACACATCGATGCGCAGCGCAGATATTGCTTACGAAGTCGGATTCAATGACCCGCATTATTTCAGCTACATTTTCAAAAAGACGACAGGTATAACTCCGCGCGAATATCGCAACGTGTAAACATACGTACAAGCACACAAAAAACATCCGATTTGCGACGCAAATCGGATGCCAGGAGAGAGGAGATTATAGAAGCCAGGCTTGTCTTTGACACCCAGCATTATATAGGTGCGCAAGTAAACCCACGCACCTTTCATGAGAAAACGGCTCTTAGCTTGCCATGTTTCCAAGTTTTTTCTTGCGGTACGAAAGGATAACACTCTGCAACAGAATGAAGAAGCAAAGCATAAGACCTGTCGTAATACTCTGCCAATAAGGCTCCCGCAAACCAGATGCAACAACGACGTTATTGATTGTCTTAAGCGTCATAACACCGAACAGTGTTCCAACAACGCTACCGACACCACCGGAAAGCAGCGTTCCACCAATAATTGATGACGCAATCGCCTGCATTTCTGCTTGAGTAGCGTTGCTTGCGTTTCCAGCTCCTGTATGGAGCAAATATATGAAACCAGCAATACCGGCTAAAAGTCCACAAAGTATATACGCAATAAACTTTGTAAGCTTTACGTTAATACCGAGCATAAGCGCACTTTCGCTGTTTCCACCGATTGCATACAAGTTACGTCCAAAACGCGTATATTTAAGCATTGCCCACAAAATAAGAACTATCAAAAGGGCGATAATAACACCAAGCTCTATACGGGCAGGAATGTAGTTTCCATTACGCGCATAAGTACCAAGTCCAGGAATCGCAAGACGGAACTCTTCAAGTTTAACGAAAGCTTCATTTGTAGCCGTTCGAGGAACTTTACTTACGATTGTTGTCATACCGCGAGTAAAGAACATACCTGCAAGCGTTACAATAAACGGCTGGATATTAAGGTATGAAACAAGGAACCCCTGTATGATACCGATTAACAGACCAATTCCAAGCGCGATAAGAAGCGTCCCCAAAACAGATCCGCCCTTATCTTCCATAAACACAACTGTAGACATTGTTATAAGCGCGACAGTACCACCGACCGAAATATCGATTCCGCCCGTAATCATTACGATTGTCAAACCACAAGCAACAACAATCAGGTATGCGTTATTGTTAAAAATATCAAGGAATTGCTGTGGATTCAAAAAACCACCGCCCCAAATAAGCATTGCCAAAACGTACATACCAAAGAACGTACAGATTGTTATAGTCAACAAAAGCTTTGTGTTTGATATAGGCAGTTTCTCTTTGTTATTTATAGATTTCTGTGCTGATGCCATAATTATATCCTCGCTACTTTTTTGCCAGACAGACTGTTACGAAGCTTTTGGAAAGCATCTTTTACAACCGGTGAACCGATAACAACTATCAAGATGATAACAATCGCCTTGTAAGCCTTAACAGCGGTCGAAGAAACCTTCATAGCATACAGTGTTGTTGTAAGCGTCTGAATGATGTATGCACCAATTACAGAGCCGGCAAGTTTGAACTTACCGCCACCAAGTGAGTTACCACCGATTGCAACTGCTAGAATCGCATCCATCTCAATATCAATAAGGATTGTCTCATGGTTTATAAGACCAATACGGCAGACGTTCATTGAACCAGCAATAGAAACACAAACACCAAGGATAAGGAAAACGGACATTTTCATCAGCATTGGGTTTATACCGTTCAATCTTGCGGCTTTTTCATTTATACCGACTGCCTGAATATACAATCCTAAGTTAGTAAACTTCAGAAGAAGCTTTATCAGAATTATGAAAATTATAACTATCAATATTGGGCTTGGAATCGGGATACCGGGGATAAATCCACCTAAACCACTTAAAAGAGGGCTTTCTACATTAGGCGTTGCACCACCATTTATCCAATAGGCAATCGGGCGACCTGCAGTAAACAGAATCAATGAGGCAATCATTGGCTGAATGTTAAATCTCGCGATCAGCAAACCATTGAACAAACAGAACAGAATTGCAACGATACAAGCCAGAACCAAAGCAAGAAGAATTACCGGAACTGTAATTGTATTCGCGCGAAGAATCTTCACGAACACACTACCTGCAATTGCCGCTGAAGCACCGATAGAAATATCCTGTCCTTTTGTTGCTGACGTTATGAGCGTCATGCCAATGGCAAGAATTACAAGCTCCGAAGCTCCATTCAGAATACTAACAAGGTTTCCTGAAAGAACGGAGTTTCCCATATTATTTGTTTTTATAGAAATTGAAAAAAAGCTAGGATCCCGGATAAGGTTGAAAACTACGAGCAAAAGCAAAGCAAATACCGGAATTGCCAGCTGGGACTGTGTAAACTTTTTCAGTTCCCTGGATAAAACGAATTTTTTACTCATTGTGAGCATTTCCTCCTGCAATTGTCCGCATTATGTTATCCTGTGAAAGCTCATCATCCCTAAGCTCACCAACAATATTGCGGTCTCTCATAACGACAAGCCTTGAACAAACATTGAGCATTTCCTGAATTTCCGAGGAAATGAATGTCAAACCAACACCTTTTTCTGCAAGCTTAAGAACCTGTTTCTGTATCTCGACTTTAGTACCAACATCGATACCACGAGTCGGTTCGTCAAGGATAAGATACTGCGGGTTCGTAAGCAGCCAGCGCGCCAGAATAACTTTCTGCTGATTACCACCAGAAAGCGATTTTATCGGCGTTTCCTTTGACGCTGTCTTTATCTGCAAGAGTTTTATGTACTCATCCGCGAACTTTTCTGCCTCAGCCCTTGAGAACGGCTTAAAGAATCCCTTAAGAACCTGAAGTGCAAGTATTATGTTTTCACGGACAGACAAATCCTGAATAATACCGTCCCCTTTCCTGTCTTCTGGTAAGTAACCAATACCGTTTTTCATAGCATCAAGCGGTTTTGTAATTTTAACTTCTTTTCCACCCATCTTCACAGTTCCGCCTGTAACACGGTCTGCCGCAAAAATAGCACGTACGCTTTCACTACGACCGGAACCAAGAAGACCAGTAAATCCGTTGACTTCGCCTTTCATTGTCCTAAAGTTGAACGGTTTAACTCCTTCCGCGCTCGAAAGGTCATAAGCCTCATAAACAGCTTCTTTATCGCCTGTGTACGCTTTTTTCTGCTGCTTGAGCTTTGATATATCCTCAAGATCTTTACCGAGCATGGCAGAAATAAGGTCAACTTTAGGAAGATCTTTTATTTCATATTCGCCAACAAGCTCACCGTTACGAAGAACTGTTATCTTGTCACATACTTCATATACCTGATCAAGGAAGTGGGTGATAAAAATAATACCTACCCCGTGAGACTTCAAATCCCTCATGAGAGAGAACAAAAGTTCTACCTCTCTTTCATCAAGGGATGATGTCGGTTCATCCAATATAAGAACTTTACATTCCATATCAACTGCACGTGCAATAGCAACCATCTGCTGAACTGCAATAGAGCAAGTTCCCAACTGCTGTGCCGCCTTTACTGGAATTTTCAGTTTTTGTAATATTTCATCTGCTCTTTTTTCTTGTGCACGCCAATTTATAAAATGATATTTACCGCGTCCTATAAACATATTCTCTGCAACAGTCAAATTAGGACACAGAGTTATTTCCTGATAAACTGTACTTATACCCATATTCTGGGCATCCTGCGGTGAACGAATTGAAACCGCATTTCCTGCAACTCGTATCTCACCGGAATCCATCGTATAAACCCCGGTTAAAACCTTTACCAGAGTTGATTTTCCTGCTCCATTTTCACCCATCAGTGCATGAATTTCACCTTGACAAAGGGTAAAATCTACATTGCTAAGAGCTTTGACTCCAGGAAATGTCTTGGATATTCCACGCATGGATAAAACAACATTATTATTCATTGATAATTACCACCTATTTTACTTACGGTGTATAAAAATTTGGCGTAAAATATGTGGGAATTACACACTTTACGCCGTACCTCAATAAGATGCCGGAAACCTGAGTTTTTCACGCATAGGAGATTTCCGACATCAGTTCTTTATAACTTAGTCACCAAGACCGTATGTGTCGATGTCAGCTGCTGTAAGAGTTCTAGCATCGAAACCTTTTTCTTCGTTGATAACTTTCTTTGAAGGAACTTTGCCAGCCTTGATGTAACCATCAATAAGCTTTGCCTGGAATGGTGAGCACTGTCCATCATAGTTCCAGTTACCTGCGAGAAGCTCGCGGAGAGCCCACTTGTTGCAGTCGAATCCCATTACAACTACGTCACCGTTTACACCGTGTGTAATACCAGCTTCGTCAAGAGCTGCTACAGCACCCTTAGCCATACCATCGTTCTCAGCATAGATAACATTGAACTTCTCGCCAGAGTTGATTACAGACTCTGTGATTTTCTTTGCCTCAGCCTCGTCCCATGTAGCTGTCTGCTGAACAACTTTGTTCATCTTGCCGTTAGCGAACTGTGCATCAAGAGCACCTGTGCGTCCGATCTGAGCATCTGAACCCATAGCACCCTGGATATGGATTACGTTGTACTCAGGAAGGTTAAGAGAGAGCAGCCAATTAACAGCTGTGTCACCTTCGTTAGCCATGTCGGAAACAACTGCGCACTCATAGAGATCTTCGCTTGTGTTGATCATGCGGTCAAAAAGGAAAACTTTGATTCCAGATTCTTTTGCTGATTTAAGAACAGCATCCCATCCGTCTGTAGCAGCAGCAGAAATAAGAAGATAGTCAACACCGTCTGTGATGAACTGTTTTGCAGCATTGAGCTGCTCATCGTTCTTAAGACTGTAGAATGTCTTTGCTTCATAACCATTGTCTTTGTTGAATACTGTCTCGAAATCTTTTACGTTAGCAGCGCGGTAACCAGATTCTGACGGTGGGTTGTTTACGATACCAACTTTAATAAGGTTAGATTTTGCTTCTTTCTTTCCACCAGCGAAAATAGGAGCAACCAGCATAAGTGCCATAAGAACCAATAAGAATTTTTTCATAAATTCCTCCTCTTGAAAAATAAAAAACAATTTTACCAAATTGTTCCTATCGAAAGTCTTCCCTCTCTTCCGTAATAGAAACTTTGGATAGTGAAATATTATGCCCAAATAAAATAGAAGTACATGAAATAAATTATCAATTTGGTTTATTTTTTTATGCGTAAAAAATGGTTGTATGGCATTTTTTCTTTTTTTTTCAACACTTTTTATGTGAAAAATTTATTTTTTTCCGAAAAAGTTAAAAAATATACGAAGGTGTCAAGGCACGCTTCGCTTAAAGCCTTGACACCTTCGTTTTGCCGGTTGCTTAATATTTTTCAACCGGCAATACGACTCGTCTGGGCACGCTTCGCTTAAAGCCTTGACACCTTCGTTTTGCTATAATCCGCGCACAACGCACTGCTCAAGTTGCATAAAAAAAGCGGCACCTTTCAGCACCGCTTTCTTGTTTTCCCTTGTGGATGTCTTAAAAATCCATTTTCATGCTACAGTGAAATATTAATGTCGTACATGTATTTTTTTTGAAAAATTGTTCAACTTCTTCACAAAAACTTGCAAAACATAACCAAAAAAGTTAAATATCTTCCGATAAGTTTGTTTTTTTCAGTTTAGTTTGTAATGAATGCTTATTCTTCGTGCAGTTGTCTTCAATAAAAGAGTTTGATATAATCACGGTATCACGGACAAAAGAGGTTAAATATGCCTAAGATAGAAGTCAACGAAAAACTTTTTTTCAACTTGCTCGGCGAAAAATACGATTACGATACTCTTGAAGCGAAACTCACTTGTGGTAAAGCAGAGCTCGATGAAAAACCGGATACATCAAAACCGGAAAACGAGCGCGTTATTAAAATAGAACTCAACGATACAAACAGACCTGATCTTTGGTCTACAGGCGGAATTGCCCGCCAGCTTCGTCTGCACAGAACAGGAAAATCTGCCGATTACAGCTCATTCCTTTCATATAAAGATAATCTTAAAGATTTTGGGAACCGTGTTGTAACTGTTGACCCAGATCTTAAAGATATCCGTCCATATATGACGGCATTTGTTATTTCTGGTAAGCCCATAGATGAGCCTATGCTCCTTGATATTATCCAGACACAAGAAAAACTTTGCTGGAACTACGGCCGCAAACGCCGCTCAATTTCAATGGGCGTATACCGCTCAGCACAGGTCAAATGGCCTGTAAACTATCATGCGGTAGACCCGGATAAAACTTCGTTTGTTCCGCTTGCTTGCGACGCACCGATGACATGCCGCCAGATTCTTACTGACCACCCTAAAGGAAAAGAATATGGCTGGATCCTTGAAGGCAAGGCAAAGTTCCCGCTTCTTAGCGATGCAAATGGTGAAACGATGTCCATGGCTCCTATCATCAACAGTGCTACACTCGGTGCCGTAAAAGTTGGTGACAGCGATCTTATGGTAGAAATGACTGGTACGGATATGGCTGGTCTTTTACTTGCAACGAACATTGTCGCATGTGACTTCGCGGATGCCGGCTATACAATCCTTCCTGTTCAAGTTAAGCATCCATATGATACAGGCTTTGGAAAAGACCTTGTAACGCCTTTCTACTTCCAGGAAACAACAGATGCAAAGCTTTCTGCAGTAAACAAACGCCTTGGTGTTGAGCTTACAGCTGACGATGTTGTTGAGTCTCTTGCAAAGATGGGCTGTTCAGTAACTGTTTCCAAAAAAGACGATGACACAGTATTTACTCTGACTCCACCTCCATACCGCAACGACTTTTTACACGAAGTTGACGTTATAGAAGATATTATGATGGGAAAGGAGCTTTCGTTCTTTACTCCAGAAAAACCGCATGATTTTACAATCGGTCGTCTGCTTCCCGTAACGCTTTTGAGCCGCAAGGCAAAAGAGCTTATGGTTGGTATGGGATATCAGGAAATGATATTCAATTACCTTGGCTCAAAGAAAGACTTTATCGACAACATGAACATTGACGCTTCCGGCGTTATTGAGATAGCAAACCCGATGAGCGAGAACTATCAGTTCGTAAGGCCGTCTATAATCGCATCTCTTCTTTCTGCAGAAGCTGGTTCTGCAAACGCAGTTTACCCGCACAAGATTTTTGAAACCGGAAAAATTGCCTTCCTTTGCGAAGAAGAGAACACAGGCACAAAAACGATTCAGAGCCTTGGCTTTCTTACAGCTTCCGGCGACGCAAACTTCAACACGGCAGCGAGCGAGGTCGCCACACTTATTCACTTTCTTAACCACGAGTATGTTGTTTCAGAAGCGAATGACCCGCGCTTTATCCCCGGCCGACAGGCAAACATCATGAAAGATGGCAAAGTAATCGGTATTTTTGGTGAAGTTCACCCACAGGTTCTTGAAAACTGGCAGATTACAGTTCCGTGCGTCGCCGGTGAAGTGAATCTGGAAGAACTTCTGTAGTATTCCCGATTGCTGCGCAATTCTACATGTGTGCAGTTCGGGTGCGATTCAGCTTGAGCGCAGCTCGATAATCGACAGCTGGGTTCTAGTTGTGCATTTTACTATTATAAAGACGAAAAAACCGCAGTTTTCACTGCGGTTTTTTTATGCCCGTGTGCTTATTCGAGCGCGACGTATGTGCGTGGCGGTTTTGCCCAAACGCAGAGTTTACTCGCGTCTGAGCTCGTATAAGATTACCGCTGCCGCCTGCGCAACGTTAAGGCTTTCCATATTATCTGCCGGAGCCGGTATCGTCACAAGATGGTCGCACAATTCGCTTATTTCGCGCGATATTCCGTGTTCCTCGTTTCCAAGCACAATCATTACCGGCATCAGTTTTTCTGTGCCATCCGACCGCTTTTTCTTGCGCAGGCTCCCCATTTTTGAAATGCTTTTCGAGCCGCGCACATCTGTTCCAAAAACAGCGAATTTGCCTTTTGCGTCGCGGATAAGGCTTTCCATCGATTTAACAGAATACACGCTTACTTTTTCCATGCCACCCTGAGCAACACGGTACGCACTCGTTGTTACCCCAGCCTGAGCCTCATCCAACGGAATTACGATATTTTTAACGCCAAAAAAAGCTGCCGACCGGATAATTGCGCCTACATTGTTTGCGTTGCCAACTCTGTCAAGCAAAAGAACATCCTCTTTGTTCATAACCCACTTGTCTACATCCGCAGGAGAAAGTCGCAATATCTCAGGCTGGGGAATCATCGCTACCACACCCTGATGATGTACGCTTCCGCAAAGTTTTTCCAACTCCGCACCGCTTTCAACCTGATTGTAGGGAGCCTTTCTTTGTGCCATTGAACGGCATAAATCCCCGAATTGAGCCGCTCTGTCAGCGGTAAAATAAAGTCTGCGAATCTTTTCCGGGCTGTTCCGCTCCAACGCTTTAACAGCCTCAAAGCCACAAACTGCAAGTTCTTTATTTAGTTTGTTTTTCATACAAACAGGAATGTATCATTAAATCCGTATATTTTCAAGAGTTATGATGTAATTTCGCGCTAGAATGCGCATTATGACAATTGATGAAAAAATGTCTTTTTGATATAATCCGCTAGATTTTATACCGCAGGGTACGCTGCGAAATCGGGATGTACCTTGCTATCACGTTCTTATGAGGTATTTTATGGATAATACTAAAAGAAAAAAAACACTTCTTGGAGTAGCTCTTACGGCTGCTTTTGGCGCACTGACTGTTCTTTTCGCATTTACACGGCTTGGCATGATTCCGTGGTTTTCCGGTGCATCAATTACAATTCTTCATGTTCCTGTAATTCTTTGTACGCTTATTGCCGGCATTTGGGCTGGTTCTGGCGTTGGTCTAATTTTTGGCGTAAGTTCGCTCATTCTTGCTGCTACACAGGGAACAGGGATTGATCTTTATTTTGTAAACCCTCTCATTTCTGTTTTGCCACGTCTTCTTATCGCGCCAGCTGTTTATTTCGCTTTTTTGGGTTTCAAAAAAATCTCTTCAAAAACAAAATTCTTCCCAATGGTACTCTCCTATGCACTCGCTGCGTTCATCGGAACAATAACAAACTCTTTCTTCGTTCTTGGTGCACTCGTTCTTTCTGGCGCAATTTCTGCAGAAATCATGTTCACGGTTCTTTTCTCGAACACACTTCTTGAAGCCGCAGCGGCAGTTATCATCTGTGTGGCTGTAATGGTTGTAAAAGACACAACAATTTCTTCCCGCAACAAAAAATCAAAGCTTTCAAAACTTGACGACAACGCAGAGTCTGACAAGGCATCTGCCAGTTCCGCAAAATAATTACAACCACGCTTAACTAACAAAGACAAACCCTGGTATCTTAAAGTGTTTTCTACTTGTGCCAGGGTTTTTATTTCCCTATTTTTTGAACTTACTTTTGCAACGTTCGTCATAATCGCTGACCTTACATTTTCATTTCCCTATTTTCGCCCTCACTCTTGCAGTAATTCAAAAAATGAACGATTATTGATTATATGAAAATCATTATTGTCGGTGCAGGTTTTACCGGAACACAACTTGCAAAACGCCTTATCGATGAAAAAAACGATATTATTCTCATTGACCGCGATGAAGATATTGTTCGCCATGTTTCAAACAGACTGGACTGTATGGTTATGCAAGCCGATGGAAACAGCCTTGCGACACTGCAAGAAGCAGGCATTGCAGAAGCAGATGCGCTTGTTGCCGTAACTGGCACAGACGAGCTTAATATGATAACTTGCTCTCTCGTAAATTCATTGTATCCTTCCGTCCTTAAAATTGCGCGTGTGCGTAATTACGATTATTACCTAAACTCTGCGAAAGACGATAACTCATCTAAACATCTTTACGGCATCGATTTTATGATTCACCCCGATGTTGAGGCTGCTGAAGCCATTTCTGCCGCAATAGAGCACGGAGCTGTAACAGAAGTCGTAGATCTTGAGAATACTGATTACGAGCTTGTTCAGCTGAATATCGAAAAACACAGCCCTTTTAACGAACAAACAGTTCAGTCTATCAGGCATCTTACAGATATTCCGTTTCTTGTGGCATATATCGAAAACAACGGTGTTTCTGCTATGCCTTCTGGAGCCACTGTAATACATGAGAACGACAGGGTAGGACTTCTTACGGCTAAAAGCAACGTCACCGCTTTGCTGACTGTTTGCGGTACAACCATCCGCGAGTTCCGCAAAATCGCGATTCTTGGTGCCGGAAAAATTGGTACTGGTGTTGCAGAAAAACTTGTTGTACGAGAGAAAACAAATATCCTTAGCCGTTTTTTAGATATCCGCAAAAAAATTTCACGGAAAATCGTAATGATCGACCCCGATGACCAGCTTACAAAAGAAGCTGCTGAACGTTTTCCATCTGTAAACGTATTCCGCGCAGATATTGCCGATGAAGGAATTATCGAAGAAGAAAATCTTTCTTCCTATAATTTGATTATTGCTGCCTCGCATAATCATGAAAAAAACATGATATCTTCTGCTTATCTAAAATCACTTGGTGCCCAAAGAACTGTCTGCCTCGTAGCAAGCTCAAGTTATGCCACAATCGCCCGTAATATCGGCATAGACGTTGCTGTTCCAATCCGTGACACAATAATAGATAGTATAATAAGCCACCTTCGTGGGAAAAGTGTCTCCAGCATACACACAATTTCCGACAGCGGACTTGAACTTGAGGAAATACAAATATCCGAAAAGGCAAGTGTTATCAATAAAACGCTTAAGGAAATTTCCGAACCTGGCTTATTTTTGATTTTACTTTACTGCCCTAAAGATTCTGAAAAATATGTAATTCCAGATGGAAACACAAAACTGGAAATAGGCGATAAAATTATCCTGATTGTCAACACAAAAGATGATAAACGGATTATGGGTAAATTCGGGATACAATAATGAAAGTCTTTTCTATTATTCGTGTAAATACAATGCTTCTGGCAATTATTGCCGTCACTATGTTCCTGCCCGCCGGAACCGCTCTGTTTTATGGTGAGACAGATATTTTCCTCTCTTTCCTGATTCCAGCCATTGTAGCGATTGTCGTGGGTGTTTCATTCTTCTTTATTGGACGCAACAAGCGTTTTAGGCTTTCTTCCAGAGGCGGCTTCATAACCGTTGCGACAAGCTGGCTAAGCGCAAGTTTGCTCGGTTCGCTTCCCTTCGTAATTTCTGGCTGCATTCCTTCTTTCACCGATGCCTTTTTTGAGAGCGTTTCCGGCTACACTACAACCGGAGCAACAATCCTTTCCGATGTAGAGTCTTTGCCCCGCGCTATAAACTTGTGGCGCGCTCAAATGCACTGGCTCGGCGGTATGGGAATCGTTGCCCTTACTGTCGCATTGTTGCCGCTGTTCGGTGTTGGCGGTTTCCAGCTTATAAAAGCCGAAACCACCGGGCCCGAAAAAGGCAAAATAACCCCGAAAATTACAGAAACAGCGAAAATCCTATGGTTTATTTACTTTGGTTTTACGGTGGTTCAAACCGTTCTTCTAATGATTGCCGGTATGGATTTTATAGACGCGCTTATTCATACATTCTCGACGCTCGGAACTGGTGGATTCTCGTCCAGAAACAGCAGTGTTGGTCACTATAATTCAGCGGCAATAGACTGGATTTGCACCATATTTATGATACTTTCTGGCGTGAACTTCAGTCTTTACTACAAGCTGTTTCAGGGCAAATTCAAAGAGATTAAGGAAAACACAGAATTCAAAGCATATCTAGTTATTCTTGTTGTAGCATCACTTCTTATAACGTTCTCTATAAAACCCTTATATGGCTCATTTTTCAATGCGCTCCGGTATGCATCCTTCCAAGCTTCCACAATAATGACGACGACAGGTTTTTCTACCGCCGACTACACACAATGGCCAGCTTTTGCACAGTCAATTATCTTTTTCCTGATGTTTGTGGGTGGGTGCTCTGGTTCAACAGGCGGTAGTGTGAAAGTAATCCGTTGGGTAATCCTTGGCCGCCAGATGAAAAACGAAATGAAACGACTACTTCATCCCCACGGTGTTTTTGGCATTCAGCTCAATAAACGTCCAGGCAGAAAAGATGTTGTTCTCAATGTAGCAGGCTTTTTCTACATTTACTTCATTTTAGTATTTATCACTTCTCTTGTCGCATCGCTTTCTAATGCGGATGTAATAACATCGTTCACGACGGGACTTTCGCTTGTAGGAAACATCGGACCTGGTTTTGGCGGTATTGGACCAATCTACAATTACTCGTTCTATGCTCCATGGGCAAAATGGTGGTTCAGCTTTGCAATGATTGCCGGCCGCCTAGAATTTTACACGATGATTGTTATGTTCATGCCGTCTTTCTGGAAAAAATAACTGATTTTTTATGGGGATTCCGGCGCATAAATGCGCCGTCGCTACGTCCGGGGTTTCATTCGGCAAAACTACGTTTTGCCGAACGCTACGCGCCCCTACCATCGCTAATCCTATATAACAGCTGGATCCACGAAACGAACTCCTCGCTCCAAAACAAGCTTTATCTGCTTTTCAAAGTAGCCGGGGTAGCATTCTTCCGTTTCTGTGTGATCATGTATAAGGATTATGTTTTTTGAAACAGCCCCGTCAGGAGCTTTTCCGCTTTGTCCTTCTTTCCATGTGGCTATATCATTACAATCTCTGCTTTCTGCACACTTAACTGCCGACGACCCGACAAAATCATTTATTCTGTTTATAACATCCTCAAACTTGAAAGAACTGCCTGGCCGTATGTTGTACTCTGCGTAATCAAATGTCCAATAAACATCAGTGTCTTCTTTTTGACCCTTTTGTACATACATCATATTGTCAAAAGCCTGGTCATCTATATGCGCAAATCCTTGTTCACGCAAAAATTGTTGAATTTTATTCTTGTTCTCACCGCCTTGGTCACCATACGGAAAGCGGAAAAGCTTATACTCCCGTTTTACCCCAGCTTCTGCATAAATAATTTCCAAAAGTTCTTCGTTGCGCAGAATTTCTTTTTTTGCCTCTTCAAACGAAAGATCGCTAAAATGCGGATGGCTGTAACTGTGGTTCTGTAAAACGGCGCCATTTTTTAGTGCATAAATCGCTTCACTTCTGCATTCTTCAAGCCTTTGTCCCCAGCAAAACATAATAGGTCTAATATTCAATGAAACAAGAAAATCAATTAATTTCGGAGTTTGTTTCGTTGGTATGTCATCGATTGTTAAATAGGCTGTAATCATATCATCTATCTCCTTTTACGATTGCTTCATTCTACAAAACATTTCGTCCAAGATTACTGAAAAAGGTTTATTATAATAAAGATTCCCGTATAAACAAGCAGCTGTCAGTATCTTTTTTCCATACTCACGAGTTTCCTCAATTGGAACTATTTCTAAAAATAAATCAACAGGCAATCCTTTGAACGTCTCGTTCCAATTACGTAGTCGTGTAATTCCGCAGTTATACGCAAGAAACGCTTGTATGCTATTATTATCAAGTCTTCTGATCAATTCGCTTAAATAATATATACCAAAAGTCATATTTGTATCCGGATCCAAAAGATCGTATTGTTCCATCTTAAGTTTTTTTGCTATATCAGAAGCAGTTTGTTCCATTAATTGACATAAACCGATTGCTCCTGCTGATGAATATACGTCAAAATCAAAATAACTTTCGGTTCTTATTAGCGAATAAACAAAATACTCTGGTAATTTGTATTCTGCCGTCTTTTCAGAAATTTTATCTTCATAGAATCTTGGATATAAAGATTTAAAAATATCTTTCCTATATTTTAATTCACTGTCACTTAAACCAGTACTGGAAAGTCTAAGGACATCCGCGTATTTTTCTTTATTTGCTTTTTCTGCCTCTTTTATCTGCTTTATTAATTCAATTGAATATAATTCAGAAATATTTCTCCAATTGTTTTTGTAATATGTGTAAAAATGCTGATATAAGGAATTGTCCAACAATGAAGCGGCAATTTTTTCTTCATCAGAATCTTTTATTTCCAAACTTATTGCATCAGACGCAAAAAAATCAAAATCTGATTTTTTCATTTTATCTGCTAAAAGAATGCGATAATATGTATTTGCTTCCGATGTTTCCCATGCAGAATCAAGTAACGAGTCAATATAAATTTGCTTTGGCCCTGAAGGAGGTTCTGCCATATCTTCTTCAATAAGTCGGGCTGTTATGTATGCATATTTTGTATAGCTCGCTTTGCTGAAATAAAACTTATTCTTTTCAAAAATATTGCAGAATAAATCATTTTCTTTTGCGTAAAGCAATTCCTGACTTAAATCATCAAAAAAATCTTCAAAATATGTAGGATCAGTCCAACTTGGAGCTAGTTCATTCAAGGCAGAAACTGCTTTTTCCAGCGATATATGTCGCGATGTTTCAAGATAATACCATAATGCATTATCTCGTGATGCAGAATCTGCTGCGAGCGAATACGATGTTCTCAAGTTTTCCAGAGCTGTGTTTCTATATGCACTGCCTGCTTTGTCGAGCATTCGCCCAGCATAAAAAAACAGGATTTGCTTCTTTTCATTTTGCTCTGCTTGAACTCCTGCTTTTGAAAAAATCAAAGCATCAACCACTTTGTTTGAGGTTCCGTACAAAAACGCTTTTCCAATATCAGAGAGTACATTCAAAGAAAAAGAACACAACAAATTCACAAGCTTTTCTTCTGTTTCCTCCGCAGAGCAAATTTCCTTATATGCTTTTGAATAATTTCCAGCGTTTACATAAAGACGTGCATTTATCACTTTTTCAAAACGGTCAAAAGTATCTTCATTATAATATTTAAACTCTATATATGAGCTGTCTTTATGCCAATCATCAAGAAATTCCCTGTGATAAGAAGTGAATTTAGTTTCTGTGAACCATGATTCAAATTCATTGGCAAAACGATTGTCGCCTATTTTTGCGAGTGCTAACAAACGGTATTTTATATATTCATTATCTTTCCCGAGAAACTCTCTTTTCTTTTCCGAAAAATCAAGTAATTCATTATATTTTCCAGCTTCATATAGAACTGTCATGTAACGGCAATTCACTGCATTATCATCTGGAAATTGTTTGAGTGCATTTTCAATTATTTCGATTGCTTTTTTCTTGTTAATTTCTGATAAATAAAGGGAACAAAGTCTAGAAACTGCAGGTGACGAATTTCTTATTCCCTTTTCAAGAAGAGTAACAGCTTCTTCTTTTTCTCCATTCTCAATTTTTTGTAAAGCAGAAAAATAATAGGTGTCTGTTTTTTCTTCTTTAGGAGAGCATGAAATAAACAAATACATGCTTAATAATATGAATAGTAAAAAGATAACTTTCTGTTTATTCATATACTCGTCTACTCATGATCCGGAATCGTCAGGTATGTACCTGAAATTATTAAATCTGGATTCTTTAGATTATTTGCATCTGAAATAATCTTATATAACCACGGATTCCTGTAATAGAATCCCGCCAAATCCCAAAGAGTGTCTCCCCACTTTACAAGATGCCTTATTATATTTGAAATTTCTTTTTGCTCTTTTTTCGTTTCAGGAACAACAGGAGGAACTGTTTCATTTAAGACAACTATCTTGTTTTCTTCCGTTTTCCGTATAGTTGGTTCTGGGATTATTATTTCCTCTTCTGCTTCTATAATCTGTTTTTCTGCACCAGATTCCACAGATTCTATAACAGCTGTATTTTCAGCTTGTTTTCCACCAGCTATCTTCATAATTGATGGTGTTAAATAAAGAATTATACCTAAAACACCTAATGATATAAGCGCACACAAAATACAAATTATAACAGGTACTATATTCCTACGCTCTTTTCGTTTCTTTGTCTCTTCAAACAAATCATCGCCACCGAACAAAGCATTTTGCATTCCACCACTAGATGCATATTCATAGTTTGACTGCTGATCCGAGTAATCATCGTAAGTGTCGTTGTAATTTTTTCTTTTCATATCGTTTTCTTCTGGTATTGTGAAATCAATGTCCAAATCATCAGTAGCAAATTCAGATTTTTCTGACGAATCAGCAAGTTCCGGTATTTCATCGAAATCTGGTAAAGAATCGAATGAGAACGGTTTTTCATCGTCATCAGCTTCATTTTCATCATCCAAAAAATCTGTAGAAAATGAAAAATCATCGTCTGACAAAACAGCTTCCGCAATCGGTTCTGCTACAACCTCTTCTTTTTCTGCCTTAATTTCTTCTGCTTGATCCGAAAAAGAAAAGTCGTCATCTATAATAGATGCTATATCATCCGGGACTTCCTCAGATAATTGCTCATCTGTAGCTGCTTCATCTGAAAAAGAAAAGTCGTCGTTATTTTCTGATATATCATCAATTGAGGGTGACTGATCTGTCTGCTCCTCGGTAAATGAAAAATCATCGTTTAATGTTTCTGTACCTAAATCATCTTGTACAGAAAAGTCATCCGAAGCTATAGGGGTTTCTTCTGGTTCATCAAGACTATCGAAGTCTGGAAGGGCAAAATCATCAGATGCAGATTCGCTTGGTTCTGGTATTGGCTCTTCCTTTTCTGCTTTAATTTTTTCTGCCTTTTCTGAAAAAGAAAAATCGTCATATATAATAGATGCTATATCAGGAGGAAATCCTCCATATAATTGCTCATCTGAGTCTTCTTCATCTGAAAAAGAAAAATCATCGTTTTTTTCTGTTTTAATTTGCTCATCGTCTAAATCTGGAATATCACTAAGTGTATCGCTTAAAGAAAAATCTTCTTCATCTAAATTTGATTCTAATTCTACCTCATCTGAATTTTCCGATATTTCATCGTCTTCTGCTTCAGGTGTATCTTCTACAGGTGTATATGTCGCAGGCTCTTCTTCAGCAGATACTGTAAAATCCGTATCATCGAAAATTGACTTATTTCCCATATTCACCAGCGAGACTTTTGTATCAGATTTTTCCCCAGTTTCTGGATCATCAATTTCTGCTGATAGCATATTATTTTCATCTATTTTAACTATAAGATTGAACGAAGGTTCTTCCTTCTGATGTGGCTTAAGATTATCAATAAGAAGCGTATCTACATAATCTGCATCATCCATATTACCTGATTCTGATCTGTAAAGATTTATCTGTACAGTCGTCTGTTTATCACGAGCGGTCGTAACTACCAGTTTTTTCTCACCTGGAACGCCCTCTTCAAGAATCGGGTAAAAGGAACCATCTGCAATTTTTATTCCTATCATTGCTTTACTCAACAGATACACCTCTACTAAATGTTATTATGGTTACTCGTTATTGTCAACGACAGCTTTTTTTTTCATCAAATTTTCATATTTTTTATATTTTGAACTTTCTTGACATGGAGTAAATAGAAGTACATAATTATATTATGCAATCTCTTTTACCTATAATTATAGCAGCTATCGTTGTTTTCAGCATAATTGCTCTTTTTCTTATTATTTCTGGAGCAAGACGTAAAAAGGCTTTATCTTCATCTTCTTCTCAAAAAAATCGGCAGACAATTATACGAGAAGCAACAAAGAAACTTTCACAAGATCCACATAATGTAGCAGGACTTCTTTCTCTTAGTGATTTGTATTATAAGGAACAATTATGGGATAAAGCATTTCCGCTTTACGATACTCTTCTTGGCATCGCTGTAGCTCACCCAGAAGTTGATATTTTTACCACAGCTCTTAGACAGGGAATAAGCGCACTCAAAAACAACAAACTTGAAGAATCTTTCAAAGGTCTTATTCAAGCACGTAAATTACAGCCAGATAATTTCGAAGTGAATTTTTACTTAGGTCAGGCTTTTTATCTTAACAAAGAATATGATAAAGCTATTCCTCTTCTCAAAAAAGCAATAGCCATCAATAAAGAAGTACAAGACACTTATAAATATGCAGGTCTCGCTTTATACAAATTCCACAATTTTCGTGAATCCCTTCCTTATATTAAGCGAGCACTTGACTTGAATCCTGATGATAAGGAATTGCTTTTCGCTATGGCTGATGCCATGAACGAAGGTGGAAGCGGAGAAAAAGCTCTTAAAATCTTTATGCATTTGCGACCAGATCCTGAATTCGGAGCTAAATCTTGTCTTTCTGCCGGAATTATTCATGCGAATGCAAATCAACATGATAAAGCCATTTTAGATTTTGAAATCGGCCTAAAACACACACAAGCTCCAATTGATATACTTACGAACATACGGTACAGACTCGCTCATTCTTATCTTGCGCTATCCGATATAAGCCGAGCATTAAATATTTTGAAAGAAATTCAACAAACCGTTCCTGGATTCAAAGATGTTCAGGCATTAATTGCCAGATATCAAGAACTTTCTCAAAATGCAAACCTTCAGATTTATCTTATTTCAAGCAACAGTGATTTTATTGCTTTATGTCGAAAAATAGTCCAGATTTACTTTGGAAAGACCGCCATAGTAAAAATAATTGATATAACGGCAACAAATGAATGTACGGAAGTATTAACTGAAATAGATACCTCAAAATGGCAAGATACTGTTATTTTCAGATTCTACAGAACAACAGGCTCAACTGGTGAGTTATTTGTACGCGAATTTCATGCACGTCTAAGAGATTTGAAAGCAGGTCGAGGTCTTTGTTTCACGGCTGGAACCTATACAGAAGAAGCTCGTAAATTCATTGAGGGTCGTCCAATAGATTTAATAGATAAAACTGGACTTATCAAGATTCTTAACAAGATCGATACAAAGAATCCTTTCTGATTTTCCCCTGTTATGAGTTACAGGTAAAAGGCATTTTAAGGTCTTTGTACAAGAACAAGGTTTCTTTCGTATTCGCCTTTATCAGTAAGGTATGGAACATCCAAGGGAATTCGCTGATATTCCGGTATTAATTCTGATATTTTACTCATTTCCTCAATGATTTTTTCTTCTCGTGCTTTATAAGCAGCAAGATATCCTCCATGCTTAAGAACACGTATCAATCTTTTAGTCATTTTGTACTCAAGCGGACGAAAAGCACGAAAAACCGAAATATCTATGCTTTCTTGTGGTACGCGTTCAAGCTCGATATTCTCGACTTTAACATTTGTCAAACCTAAAATTGCAACACAATTCTCCAAAAAAAGGCATCTTTTACTCATCCGCTCGATTAAACGAAAATGAACGTCTTCCATGCATATAGCCAACGGTATACCCGGAAGTCCTCCTCCAGAACCGATATCAGCTATACAAAGCTCAGAAGCACCGTTGGCTTTCTTTTCATCAACCAGTTTACGTATTATATGATATGCAGAAAGGCTGTCCAAAATATGACGAATAACGATTTCATCGGTTGTTTCTGCGCCAACCAAATCATAGGCACTGTTGAAAAGTATAAGTTCGTTGACGTACTTTTTCAAATTATTTTCAATAGCAGGTATCGTTTCTGTGGAAAAGTTTAATTTAACTAAGCCTTCGTGTAAATAGTCCATTTTTTCCCTATCAAATCGCGACAATAATCAATATCCGGCTGCCTTTATAAATGCAAAAAAAAAGCTGTCCTATTTGGACAGCCTTTCTATGGGCCCACCTGGACTTGAACCAGGGACCGACGGATTATGAGTCCGCAGCTCTAACCAACTGAGCTATAGGCCCTTAACTTGTTCAATGTATCATAAATAGGCAGTTCAGGTCAAGTCTGTTTGAACAAGGCAAACAGACTACTTTTATACTGACATTCTTATTCTGCACTTACAAGCTCAACATCAAACGAAATAGTTGCGTTCGGAGGAATCACATCTCCTGCGCCTCTACTACCATATGCTACTTCAGGTGGAAGAATAATCTTTCTTTTTTCACCAACTTTCATATCTTGGACCATTGCGTCAAAGCCTGTTATCATCTGACCTGTACCAGTTACAAAATCAAGAGTACCTCTTCCTTCAGATGAATCAAATACGGTTCCATCCTGAAGATAACCTGTATAATGAACTGAAACTTGCTTTACTATACCAACCTTATCGCCAGATCCTTCTTTTAGAATCTTATAGTCAACTTTCTTAGCTATATCGTTATAATAGGCTTTTGCTTCAGCAACAGCTGCTTCATAAGCTTCTTTTTGTTTTTCCTCGTTAGCTTTCATTTCCCTATCAAAATCTGCTTGTGTAGCTGAAAAAGCCTCTGCTTCCTTTCCCTGACGAACTATTGTTATATGTTTGATAGTATCACCTTGCTTAATGCTATTTACAACATCTTGCCCAGTAACTACTTTACCAAAAACAGTATGTTTACCATCAAGCCAAGGTGTCTCTACATGTGTGATAAAAAACTGGCTTCCGTTTGTATTTGAACCAGAGTTAGCCATAGACAGAACTCCAGGTCCATCATGTTTTAATGTATCCACAAATTCATCATAGAACCTGTATCCTGGACCTCCCGTACCATTACCCTGAGGATCACCGCCCTGAATCATAAAGTTTTCTATAACACGATGGAACGTAAGACCATCATAAAATGGCTTACCTTTTGTTGCATCCAAAGTTCCTTCAGAAAGACCAACAAAGTTTATAACTGTAAGAGGAGTCTCCTTATAGTGAAGCTGTAACACTATATCTCCCCTTGATGTTTCCATTATTGCAAAAACACCATCTTTTCCTTTTATCGCTTCCAAGTTTTTATCCATTGCAGAACATCCTCCAAAAATTAAAAATGATAATAGCCCAAAAATCAAAATTTTACTTCTCTTCATAGTTTTTCCTAAACCAATTGTATACAGCATCTAATCTTGAAACGAACGAATCCTTTATAAAGTCGTCAATGAAAGGAAAAGAAGCTATGTCACCTTCAACAAGGACATAAAACTCCAATTCCGAACCGGCATTATTGATAAGGAATGTGAGTTTCAATGCTTTAGCTTTTACTGCAGTAACTATTCCATAATGAAGCGAATCTAAATTCAATGAGGTAAAAAACAGTTCTTCACCTTGTTGTTTAAAATTCATTTCATATACAGATTTACCAAAACTGTTGTCATTCTGTAAAATATAAATCTTTTTGCCGTCTGCTGAACCAGAAGTCATATCAGCAATTTTTTTCTTGCCACTTTTGTCACTTACAGTGTAGCACTCAGGATATAATACAGAATATTTGTTGTTGGTATTCGAATAATACTCTATTCCTTCCATAGATGAAAAAGATCTTGCCATTACAGAGATATCATCTATATTGATATTCTCTTTTTTTGGAAGTTTATAATAAGCTTCAGCAACAAAATTCGGGGTTTTTCCATTTTTCAAAACCCAGTCTGATTTTATCTGTTTCCCAAAAGTGGTATTCGGACATAATTTGAGCTTAACATCTTTTTCTTTATAAGCAACATTATATTCCTGCGCTGACAAAAAGAAAAAGCTGATAAATAAACAAGCTGATAAACAAAGTCTCTTGAAATGCATTAACGAATTCCTTTGTATATTACACGAACCTGTTTATATAGACCTTCTCCCTCACTCTTTGTCTCCACATCACCAATATCGTTGAGCGTTGTATGAATAAGACGTCTTTCAAACGGATTCATCGGCTCAAGAAGAATTGAATTATGACTTGCACGAACCTTATCTGCTGTTGTATACGCAAGCCTTACAAGAGATTCTTCTCTTCTTATTCTGTAATTCTCGCTGTCAAGAATAATTCTAACATCTTCTCTTCCTAAACGACCTGCATAAACATTGGCTAAAAGCTGAAGAGCATCAAGATTCTTTCCTTTTCTACCAATAAGGATAGATGAACTTGGAGAATTAAGCTTTATTCCTATTTTGTGTTCTTCTCTGAACATTACTTCAACTTTTACTTCATAACCCATTTTCTCAATCATATCTGAGATAAAATCAACAAGCCGTTTTTCAAATTCATCCTTAGGTAATGGATCTGCAAATATCCGTTTAGAGTTTGTCAAAGAATTATCATCTTCAACAGATCTTTTCTCTAAATCATCATCTGTTTGTACTCTAATTCGTACATAACCTTTTTTGAATAAGCTGTTTTTCTGCGTTTCAAGGATCTCTACATCAAACTGGTCTGTTTCCAATCCTAATTCTGCAGCAGCACGTTCAATGGCTTCTTTTTCAGTTTTTCCTTCAAATTCGTATGTCATATTGCACCTCGCAAATATAAATTTCTATCTTATGATTAGTTACAAACTAATCAAAAATTATTTCTTCTTTTTATTCGGAACAAATACCGGACGGTCGTTCGCTTTTGCTGCTTCCAATTCAGCGCGCTTTTTCTTCATCATCTTGTTTATAATAACTTGCTGCACCATCATCAGCATATTACTGAATGTCCAGTAAATAAGCAGTCCGGAAGGAGCATTATAGAACATAAAGAAGAAAACGACATACATTATATAGAATGTAATCTTCATTGATTTACCTTGCGCGCCTTGATTTGCCGAATTAGTGATAGCACCCTGAACAAACTGGGAAGCGAGATATATAAGCGGAAGAATACGAATATGATTTCCCAAAAGAGGAAGGCTGAAGCTTAAAGCATAAATACTATCTCCAACTGACAAATCTGGTATCCATCCCGGAATGAACATTGCACCACGGAATTCAAAGTAGTTATTGAAAAGATTGAACATGGCAATAATTATCGGGAACTGTATAAGTAACGGGAAACAACCCATTAATGGATTATATCCAGCTTCCTTATAGAATTTAGCCATTTCCGTGTTCAATTTTTCTTTGTTGTCCTTGTATTTTTCTTGAATTTCCTGCATCTTAGGCTGAATTTCCTGCATTTTTATTGTAGATACAGAACTCTTCTTTGTAAGAGGGAATAAAGCCACTCTTAATAACAAGGTCATAAGAATAATAGATACACCATAATTCGGAATGAGTTTGTAAAGGATCTCCATTATCCATTTGAGCGCAATTTCGAGCCAAGAAAGTATTCCGCTTGACTGCAGACAATAGTCAAACTTCATATTCGCGATACTCCAACCGTTTTCTGCTGCGTTGTTATACCGTTTCAATGCACTTTCTGTTCTTGGTCCTGCATAAATATAGTATGTGTCCTGAACTGATTTTTGGAGCAAAGGAACTCGGATAAGTATATTTTGTGCGTTTGGATATTCTGGGATTTCTTCTTTTGCAGAATAAACAACTTTCTCCATTATATTTGAGGCAGAAACTGGAGAAATAAGAAGAGCAAAATATTTACCGGTTATACCTGTCCATGTGAAAGTATCGGTATATTCTTTTGTCTGTCCATCTCCAACAGTCTGAGTTTTACTTTTTTCTCCTGTGAAAGATTGGAACGTTCTATTCTCATATCTGTCTTGTTTTTTATTGTAATATGGTCCAATTTGAGGGGCTGATCTTAATGTATATGCCGTGTTATTGATATTCAGGCCGCTCATTGTATCAGAGCCTTCAATGAAAATATCAAGCTTGAATACATATTCACCAGGCATAAACGAATATTTTTTGACAAGCGTGAAATTGTCAATTGAACCATCTGCGTTTTTTATTGCTATCGGCCGGGAGAATTTGACTGTGTTTTTATCTATCTTCTCAACATAAAACAAATCATTGATAATAGGATTTTTTTCATTTCCTAACGACATTGAAAAGGCTCTATTGTTTTCAGATATATTATCAACCATGTTGACATAATCATTGCCATCTTTATGTTCCAACAGATTGTACTTAACAACATCGCCACCTTTATTCGTCAATGTAACACTGATTAAATCAGTTGATATTGTTATGTTTTCTTCCTTTAATTCTGGTAAATCACTAAGATTAATTTCACTGATTTCTTGTACATTATTTACGGTGGTTGATTCAACAATTTCAACATTACTTGTTTCTGTTGTTGTTTCTACAGTCTGAACATTTTGTAAAGAATTAATTTGTATGAATGAAAAAACTACAATAACTAATGTTGAAAGAACAATAGCCCATATAGTATTTTTTTCCATATCAGCTCCTCTTTTCTAGAAATAATCAACTTTCCCGACATAAGAATAGAACCATGAAAACAAAGATGCTTTGATTAACACAGCCATACAATTATGTGCATTAAGGGTTAGTTGTTATCGTGTTTCCTTTGGAAACTCTGGTATTTTCTCAGTTGCATAATGTTTATTTCGCCAATATTCGAAACATTCATCAATATTAATATATATTGTTTACAATTTGGAACAGGCAGCATGCACATGCAACTCTCAGCACAGATTAAAATCCAACATATCTAGAAACTAAAATTATGGAACAGGATCATATCCACCTTTATGGAAAGGATTACATCTCAAAATTCTCCTGATAGCTAAAAATGAACCCTTCAAAGGTCCATATTTTTTTATTGCTTCAAGAGCATAACTAGAACATGTTGGATAATAACGACAACAAGGAGGAAAAAGAGGAGATATAAAAACCTGATAAAATCTGATAAACAGGCATAAAATTCGAATGAAAAAATTTCTTATTTCTTTAATAAACCTGCTTTTCGACATAAACTACGAAATTTCTCACACCGCGAAGGGAACGTGTCATTTCCAGGATAGATAAGAAGTAACATATCATATCCGGTGTTCAGGTGTGATTTTAAATAACGATAAGCTTCGCGACTCAATCTTTTTGAACGATTACGCTGAACCGCATTTCCGTAACCGCGTGGCAAAACAAATGCTATTCTATTTACAATAGAATTATTCTGTAAGTAAAAAAGTTTTGCACCTTGTATACTTACTTTTTGCCCCTCACTAAACAGAGTTTTAATCTCATCTGGTCGCTTTACCCGTTCATTGCGAGTAAAGCGACCGGTTTTTAATACGTCCGTCTCTTTTTCCTTAAATATCAGTAAGGCTTTTTCTCGTCTGATACAGTAAGCTTGTAGCGTCCTTTTGCACGTCTTCTCTTAAGAACTAAACGTCCACCTCTTGTTGCCATGCGAGCACGGAAACCAAATTTTCTGTTTCTTTTTACTTTACTTGGTTGATATGTCCGTTTCATTGAACACGTCTCCTTTATGTTAAGAATACCTATGGTATTCTTTAAAGTTTTCCTTTATAACAAAAGTATATTAGGCAGTAAAATATAACACTAATATTCTTTATTAGTCAATTAATATCGATACAAAACAATAGTAAACACTTAAAAAATTATTCAAAAAAGCCAGTAAAAAGCTTTTTTACTTCTTCTGGAATTTCTTTTTTCATATTTATTGAATTATTCTCTTCATCAAATGCAGTTTCCAATCCTTGAGTTCGTTTTTCTATAGCCTTTTCCATTTCTTCAGAAGAAACATCACGTAAAGTATTTATATGTTCTTTTTTCTGTTTTCCTATAAAAAATGATAAATTGTGTATTTTTAATTCTGGATAATTTTCATTAAGAACGCCAAGAATATAGTTTTTATAGAAATAAAAAAGCTGTAATCGAGTTGGATGATCTGTTTCTATAAAAAGAGTTCCATTTTTAAAATCGATTATTTTACTGTGATCAGCCAATTGGCTTCCAATATCTGCACGCCTTGTATCTTGCTGCTTGTTGATATTTCTTATTTGCATCAAAATATCTCGCCACGAAGATTCTATTTCTGCTAACTCTTTATTGCTGTCCGAAACTGTACTAAAATATGTGTTAATTAAATCTTTTGCGCTATTGAAAGAATTATTCATACCATCTTCCATTTTCTATCCTGAAAATTTTTGTTGTGTCTTTCATGTATCGCTCGTATGGTTCTCCAGGAAGAAATGTACAAAACATTTGATCATATTCTGGAAGAAGCGAGATGATTTTTTCTCTTTTGTCAGGATCAAGTTCCAAAAAAACGTCGTCCATAAGCAGAACAGGTTTTTTCTCTGTTATTTCTGTGTAATACGCTGCCTGTGCAATGCGCAGAATCAATGCAGAAAGACGCCTTTGTCCTGTAGATGCTGTTGGTATGAACGGTTGTTTATTGCGGATAAACTTTATTTTGTCTCTGTGTGGTCCATAAAAAGTTGTACTCATTACTCTGTCGGTGTCATATTTTTCATTCATAAAAGCAATTATTTCATTTTCATCCGAACTTTTCCAAGAAGGATCATATAAAATTGAAACATTTTCTATTCCAGTGACTTCAAAATAAAGCAGACCAAAAATTCTGTTAAATTGACTTATAGCATGTTTTCGCTTTTTCTGGATTATTAAGCCTTCACTTATCAAAGACGGGTTGTAAAGTTCTATCATTTCACGATTATTTTCTTTTTTAGCAAGCTGTTCTTTTATAAGTGAATTTCTGCATTTCAAAATATGACGATACCTTCTTAAAGTATCTAAATATTTTTCATCATACATTGAAAGTGATTGATCTATAAAAAATCGTCTTCTTTCTGGTTCACCAATTGCAAAATCTAAGTCATCATGACAAAAAAGAACACAAGGAATTGTATTTAAAAGTTCTTTTCTGTCTTTTATTTTTTTATTGTTCTTTTCAATAGTTTTTTTTGAATTTGCATAAGAGACTTTTATTATGTCAGACTTTTCATTACTTTCTTTGAAAAATCCTTTCACTGAATAAGAGTCAAATCCATTTTTTATTATTTCGGTTTCATTTCTTGTCCTGAAAGAAGATGCATAGGAAGACATGTATATGGCTTCAAGGATATTACTTTTTCCTTGCCCGTTCTCTCCAACAAAATAAACCTCCTTACCAAGGAGGTTTATTGTATCGAAATCAAGATTCCTAAAATTTACAACTGATAGCGATAAAAAAGGCAACCGATTTTTTACTCCATCTGCATAGGCATTATGATATGGAAATAATCAGAAGCTGGTTCAGGTCTCATTGTTATTGCTCTCATTTTTTCTGTAAATTCAAAGCACACTTTGTCACTTTCTGTTACTTTAAGTGGCTCATCAATATAAACATAATTGAGTGCTATATTTACTTCTTCTCCATCATACCTGCAAGGAATTTC
Organism: Treponemataceae bacterium; assembly: GCA_024685655.1. Classification (GTDB taxonomy): domain Bacteria; phylum Spirochaetota; class Spirochaetia; order Treponematales; family Treponemataceae; genus Treponema_I. The sequence continues at coordinate 9,862 of JAIKVO010000082.1, read as the reverse complement.
TTCTTTTGCAATACCAAGTTCTGATTCCTGCGAACTAATAACAAGTACACCAGGTTTAACTTCAAAATAGATTCTCTGAGATTTTTTATCAATAAGAAGACCAACTCTGTGAAGGGCTTCCTGAATGTCTTTTTTCTCGACAATAAAATTATAAGATTGTTTTTCAGGAATAACACGCATGTAATTAGGGAACTGACCATCAATAAGAACTGATGTAAACTGATAATTTCCGAATTTGATAAAAATGACTTTATCTACTATTGCTATAGAAATAAATCCTTCTGAAGGAGCTCTTTTTAGAATGATATTAAGAATCTTTGGAGGAACAATTGCAGATGAAAAATCACTTATTCCCTGACATAAAGGTTTAGATGAGAAAGCAAGTCTTCTTCCATCTGTTGCAACTAAATTCAAATTATCATCCTTTTTCTCAAAGAAAACACCGTTCATGAAGAATCTGGTCTCATCATCAGAAACAGCAAAAATTGTCTGCGTAATCATGTTTTTGAATTCTTTTATAGGAATTTCAAAATAAGGAACATTTTCTGCTGAAGCAAACTCTGGGAACTTGTCGCTTGCCATACTTTTCAGTTTGAACTGAACTTTCTTTGTTATTGGCTTTATTACGACGTTCGAATCTTTTTGATTGAATTCTATATCTCCAGAAGGAATTGAGTTGAGAATACTTATGAATTTATCGCAGAAAATTGTAGTTGTTCCTTCTTCTTCAATATCTACAGGAAGTTTTGTTTCAAAATTTACTTTTATATCTGTTGCTTTTATTGTAAGAGTATCGCTTTCGGCAATAAAAAGAACATTTGAAAGAATCGAAAGGGTATTCTTTGTGGAAATTATTTCCTGAGCAATTCCAATTTCCTTGAGCATTGCATCACGATCAAAAGTGAATTTCATGAGTATCTCCTTTTAGAGCATATTCAATAGAAAAAGATTTGAATATGCTTTTTATAATCTATAAATTTAATAAATAATAATAGTAATAAGAACTGTTAATATCTTAATAACTATTGTATCTTATTAATGTATAAAAAATAGCGCAAATGAAAAATCTTGTGTTTTATGGTTTGGTTATTAACAAATACACAAGAAATTAAACAATGCACACATATTTAACACTATTTTAACATACTTTGCACAGGATGTCTAAATAGATTTTTTATAATCTTTAATATTTCTTATAAGAAGTTGGATTTTGCTGTCAAATTTAGAATCGGATTGTATTGATTCTTCAATTTTTTGGCAGGAATGCACAACTGTTGTATGATCGCGTCCGAATTCTGCTCCTATCTCCGTCGTGGAGAATTCAGTTATTTCTCTTGCTATGTACATAGCGATTTGTCGAGGCATTATTATATTTTTTGTGCGTTTTTTTCCTTTTATATCTGAAGATGAAAGGCCGTATTCTTCTGCAATTACTTTGATGATAGTATCAATTCCTAAATTAGATTGCTTAGGAGAACTTATAAAATCACGTAAAAGTTGACTTGCTGTTTCTATAGTGATTTCTTTTTTGTTGATAAGCTCATTATATGCGACAATTTTCATAATAGCTGCTTCAAGATCACGAACATTCGAGGCAATATTATGAGCTATAAAGTCTATTATGTCAGATGGTATTGTTTTATTGCTTTCTTCAAGCTTCTTTTCAATAATTGCTCGCCTGGTTTCATAATCAGGTGGTTGAAGATCAACATTCAGGCCTCTTTCAAAACGTGAACGAAGTCTGTCAGAAAGATTCTTGAGCTCAGAAACAGGACGATCACATGTAAAGACAATTTGTTTGTTTGAGTCATAAAGTGCATTAAACGTGTGGAAAAGCTCTTCTTGTGTTCCGTCTTTTTTCTGAAGAAAATGAATATCATCAATAAGAAGAATATCTACAGAACGATATTTATCTTTGAACTTTGATATAGCAACTTGTCCTTGACCAAGTGCTTTTATAAATTCGTTAGTAAAGTTTTCCGCAGTTATATATATTATTTTTGCGTTCGATTCTTTCCAAGCATAATTTCCAATTGCTTGCATGAGATGTGTTTTTCCAAGTCCGACTCCACCATACAATAAAACTGGGTTATATGCTTTTCCAGGATTTTTTGCCACTGCAAGAGTTGCATTGTATGCAAAAACAGAGTTATCGCCATATACAAAGTTTTCAAAACTATAGCGTTCAGAAAGTTGAGGGTGTTGTTTATCTGTTTTTTTCGATGTCAAATTTGGAGTATCTGAATTGTCATTAGTTTTTGTATTTACATTCACGCTGTTGTTTTTTGTAAAAGATGTATTATTCGGTGTATTGTCAGAAGATTTCAGTTCCTTTGGTTTAATTTCAAACTCAAAAGAAATATTCTGTCCAGAAAGTTCACAGATAAAATTCTGCAATTTGGAAATATCGCCACGCCTAATAAGTTGTTCTTTAAAAAAAGTTGAAGGAACAGAAATAACTATAGTCGTATCATGAGAATTTACATAATCTATTGCTTTTATCCAGAGATTAAACTCCTCTGTACGGTTGAGGTTTTCATATTCTGAATAAAGGACTTTTACGGCTTCTTCCCAAAACACTTTGAAATCTGACATTCCTTAATTATACTCTGCCTTTACTTTTTTTTTCAATAAGTTTATACTCATCTAACATTTATAATCTTACAAGGGGTATGAATGAGTGCCTCATATTCAGCCACAAATATTCAAGTATTAAAAGGTCTGGAAGCTGTTCGAAAGCGTCCTGGAATGTATATTGGTTCAACTGGTCCTGATGGATTACATCATCTTGTTTATGAAGTTGTAGATAATTCTATAGATGAAGCAATGCAAGGTCAGTGCGACAGTATTTTTGTTACACTTGAAAAAGATGATGTTGTACGTGTTGAAGATAACGGACGCGGAATTCCTGTTGATATTCATCCTACCGAAGGTATAAGTGCATTAGAGCTTGTACTTACAAGGCTCCATGCTGGTGGTAAATTCGATAAAGGTTCATATAAAGTTTCAGGCGGTCTTCACGGTGTAGGTGTTTCTTGTGTAAATGCTCTTTCCGATTGGATGGAAGCAGTTGTCTGTCGTGAAGGAAAAAAATATGTACAGAAATATGAGCGAGGAACACCTGTAACGCCCGTTACAGAAAACGGAACTACAGAGAAACGTGGAACAACAATCCGATGGAAGGCAGATTCCACAATTTTTACCGAAACAACAGAATACAGTTTTGAAGTTCTTTCAAATCGTCTTAGGGAACTTGCTTTTTTAAATAGTGGAATAACTATAGTTCTGCGTGATGAAAGAAATGAAACTCCTAAAGAATCTGTTTTCAGGTTTGAGGGTGGAATAAACCATTTCGTAAAATATCTTGATGAAAAGAAGAAAGTCGTTCCAGAAGAGCCAATTCATATTTCAGGTGAAAAAGACGACATAATCACAGAAATATCTTTGCATTATAATGACGGATATGCAGAAAATATCCTTTCTTTTGTAAATGACATAAATACAAAAGAAGGTGGTTCTCATCTTGATGGATTCAAAATAGCTCTTACAAGAGTCATGAACGATTTCTTGGAAAAATATCCCAAGATACAAAAACGTTTGGATAAAGATGAGAAACTTACAGGTGAAGATGTTCGTTCTGGACTTACAGCTGTTATTTCTATGAAAGTTCCTGAGCCGCAATTCGAGGGACAGACAAAAACAAAGCTTGGAAACACTGAAGTTAGAACAATCGTAGACTCACTTGTAAAAGAAAAATTAACAATCTTTTTTGAGCAAAACCCTAAGATCATAGAAGTTATTCTTGATAAATGCGTAAGCGAAGCTTCTGCTCGAATTGCGGCGAAAAAAGCAAAAGACGCTTCAAGAAAAAAGTCTCTTTCTGACAGTTTCGGTTTGCCGGAGAAACTTTCTGACTGCTCATTGAAAGACCCAGCCCAGTGTGAAGTTTATATCGTTGAGGGAGACTCTGCAGGCGGATCGGCAAAAAAAGGACGCGATCCAAAAACACAGGCAATTCTTCCGCTTTGGGGAAAAATGCTAAATGTTGAGAAAGTCCGGCCGGAAAAAGTTGTCAACAATGATAAACTAGAGCCGGTTATTGCTACTCTTGGAACTGGTTTTGGAAAAGATTTCAACATTGAAAAACTCCGCTACCATAAAATTATCATCATGGCCGATGCTGATGTTGATGGTTCACATATTAGAACACTTCTTCTTACGTTCTTTTTCAGATATATGCCGGAAGTCATAGAAAAAGGATATGTATATCTCGCCATGCCACCGTTGTTCCGTGTACAGCTTGGAAAAAAAGAGCCTGTTTACTGCTATTCTGATGCGGAGCGAGATGCTGCTTTGGAAGCTCTGGGTGACCAGCGCGGAAAAGCTGAAGTTCAGCGTTATAAAGGTCTTGGTGAAATGGATGGAAAGCAGCTTTGGGAAACTACAATGGATCCGACTCACAGAAAGATGAGAGTTGTAACAATTCCTGATGCAATCGCTGCAGATAAGATATTCACTGTATGTATGGGTGAAGATGTAGAACCGCGCCGCCAGTTTATAGAAGAAAACTCCAGCTACGCGAATTTGGATTTTTAGTCATAAAAATATGAGGATATGATGGAAGAGATTAAAACACCGGAAGGTGGAACAGTTATAAAAATTCCGATAGAGGATGAAGTTAAACAAGCTTATATAGATTATTCTATGTCCGTTATTGTACAGCGTGCTTTGCCTGATGTTCGTGATGGACTTAAGCCAGTTCATCGGCGAATTATGTATTCAATGGACACTCTTCATCTTGCAAGTGGCGGAAAAACAAAAAAATGTGCCACAATTGTCGGTGATGTTCTTGGACATTATCATCCGCATGGAGATGCTTCTGTTTACGATGCTCTCGTTCGTCTTGGTCAAGACTTTGCCCAAAGATATACAACAGTAACCCCGCAGGGAAACTTCGGTACAATTGCAGGTGACCCCCCAGCAGCATACAGGTATACAGAAGCAAAAATGACAAAAATTACGGAAGAGATGGTTTCTGACATAAATAAAGAAACTGTCGATATGGTTCGTAACTTTGATGATACATGTGACGAGCCTTCAGTTCTTCCTTCAAAATTCCCGTTTTTGCTTTGTAATGGAACGACAGGTATTGCAGTCGGTATGGCAACAAATATGCCACCGCACAATTTGCGCGAAGTAGCTTCTGCTATAAGTGCTTATATTGATAATAAAGATATTTCAAATGATGAATTGATGCGCCATATAAAGGGTCCTGATTTTCCGACGGGTGGTGTTATTTATGGTACGGCCGGTATTAAAAAAGCATATCTTACTGGTCGTGGTAAGATAACTATCCGTTCAAAGTTCAAAATCGAGACAGATAAAAATGGTCGAGAATCGATAGTATTTACAGAAGTTCCTTATGGCATAAATACAACAAATATTATCAGGCGCATAAAAGAGCTTGTTCGCGATAAACAAATAGACGGGGTTTCAAATGCAAACGATGAGTCATCCGATCGTTCGGGTATGCGTCTTGTTGTTGATTTGAAAAAAGGTGCGACAACAAAAATCGTATTGAACCAGCTGTTTACAAAGACAGAGCTTCAGTCGAATTTTGGTGTTATAAATCTTGCTCTTGTTCCAGTTACAAAAGAGGATGGTTCTAGGTATCTGCGCCCAGAAGTCCTTACATTAAAAAAAATTATCGTACTTTTTGTTAATCATCGTGATGAGGTTATTACACGACGTACACAATATGAACTGAAAGTTGCAAAGCACAGGATGCATATCTTGGAAGCTTTGATAACAGCTATCAACAATATTGATGAAGTAGTAAAGATAATCAGAAATTCTCGTGATACAGAAGATGCCAAAGTTCAACTTGAAAAACGATTCAGTTTTGATGATGAACAAGCACAGGCAATTGTAGATATGCAGCTTAAACGCCTTACTCATCTACAAATTGAAGACTTGCAAAAAGAGATAAAAGAACTTCAAGCATGGATAGATTATCTTGAAGATCTTCTTGCACACCACGAAAAGATTTTGCAGAAAATTAAAGATGAGACAAATGAACTTGCTGCAAAATACGGAGATGACAGACGGACTGATATTGTCGCAGATGAAATAGAACAACTGAACATAGAAGATATGATTAAAGAAGAAGACATGGTTGTTTTGATTTCAAGATTGGGTTATATCAAATGCGTTCCGACATCTTCTTATAGAAGTCAGTCTAGAGGTGGAAAAGGTTCTAACAGTGCGAAACTAGTTGAGGACGATTATATAAAACAACTTTTCATAGCTTCGAATCATGATTTCGTATTGTTCATTTCTACACTAGGTAAAGCATATTATCTTAAGATTCATGAGATTCCAGAATCAAGCAAAAACTCACGCGGAGTTCATATAAAAAGCTTGCTCGAAATTGGAGCCGATGAAGAAATAGCGACGACAGTTTCATTAAAATCGTTCGATGAAAACAAGTGCTTATGTCTTGCTACCGCGCAGGGAATTGCAAAGAAAGTTCAGATAAGCGAATTCCGCAATGCAAAAGCAAAGGGAATTATAGCTATAAAACTTGATGAAGGTGACAAAGTTGTTTCGGCTATTCTTACTGAAGGAAACAACGAGCTCGTCTTTATATCAAAACAAGGTCAAGCACTGCGATTCAGTGAAAACGACATCCGTGTTATGGGTAGAGCAGCTCGTGGTGTAACCGGTCTTAAACTTAAAGCAAATGATGAACTTACATCGGCTGTTTGTGTTGATGAATCAAGAAACATGCTTTTGATAACATCAGGCGGTAGTGGTAAACAGCTGAAGTTCTCAGAATTTATGCAGCACGGACGCGCAACAGGTGGTCAGCTTTGTTATAAAGTTTCTGAAAAAACCGGAGAAATTATTGGAGCTGTTTCTGTTGGAGAAAATGATGAAATTGTCTGTATCACCAGTCAGGGAAAAACAATCCGTTCAAAGATTTCTGAAATAAGTGTTCAAGGAAGAAACGCTTCCGGTGTGCGCGTCCTGGACATTCAGGAACCAGACATGGTTATTGCTATGGATAGAGTAAACCCAGAAGACGAAATAGACGAAGAATAAATCAATTTTTAATTGCAATGGTTTTGTACAAAGTTTTAGAGATGTTTCACGTGGAACGTTTTGCAGAATGTTTCACGTGAAACATTTTTTTTGTCTTCCCATATGTGTAATTCCATGTTAAAATTTTTTTCAGGCGGAGGATGAAAATGATACAGTATTTTAGCGATGATAAAATTTTTATTAGAAATATGATAGAAGAAGATGCACAAATTTTCTATGAAACATATCTTTCTTATGGATGGCAATCAAATATAGAAACTTATGAAAACTATTTCAAAGAACAGGAATCAGGGATAAGAAAAGTATTCATAGCAGAATATGATGTCAAAGTTTCTGGAATATGCACTTTGGTTTTAAATCCTTCGGAGGGTCCTTGGGCTGGAATGAATTATCCCGAAATAGTTGATTTGAGTGTGTTTAAAAATGTTCAAAAACTTGGTATTGGAAATATGCTTTTAGAGATAGTTGAGCAAGAAGCATTCAAAATTTCAGAAATGGTTTATCTTGCGGTTGGACTCCATTCAGGATATGGAGAGGCACAAAGAATATATGTAAAACGCGGTTACAATTTTGATGGTAGCGGATTGTGGTATAAAGGTAAGCCTTTAGAACAATATGAACCATGCGTGAATGATGATGATTTAGTGTTATTCATGTCAAAACAGAGAAATGCATAATCTTACGATAATCTATGAAACTCGTGTGGTAATTCGTTAAGAGGGTTTAATTCTTCGCCCTCGCTTGTATTTGGCAACAAGGGCGAAGCACGCATTTTCTATAAATCTATATTGCGAATAAGGTCGTGGCTGTTGATATGGGACGAAACTCGTTCGAAGCTTCTCTACAGAATTTTTGTGAGTCGGTGTATATGTTCAATCAGTACAAATCAAATTATTTAATCAAGTATTTAAGAATTTTTGACTGGCGTTTTTTATCGTACTTTTCTTGTTTACATTTGGGCAGTTCATCAAGGGTTGTCTGAACAAAACCGAGTTTTTCAAACCAATCGGCAGTTTGCGTTGTCAAAATAAAAACCCTAGACATGTTCATTGTTTTTGCACGGTCAATCAGATAAGAAATCATTTTCGGTCCAATACCCATGTGCGAACAAGATTGATCAACAGCAACTGCGGCGATTTCGGCAGAAGTTTCATCTAGTACATGAAGAGCAGAGCATGCTTTTATACCGCCGTCAAGTTCATAGACAATAAAATCATCAATGCGATCAAGAATGTTATGTTCTGTTCTTGGAAGAAGAATTTGTTTTTCAACGAACGGTCGCATAAGATTTAAAATAGGTGCAATATCAGATTTTGTAATTGTTCGTATTCCACCGTAAGAATCTTTATAAATCATTGTGCCAGTTCCGATGTCAGAGAAAATTTCGCAAGTCAAAGAACCGTCGATAAATCCGTCAACGATATGACATCTGTCAACTCCTTTTTGGCATGCAATATCTGATAACCGAAGAAGTGCCAATAAAGAAGATTTTACAGACTCATTATTTGTATTAAGTTTTAATAGCGACTCTAATTGATTAAGATTAAGTGAAGGGACAAAATCTTCTCCGACAACATCTTCTGGCAATGAAAAATCTTTACTAGAAATATTGTTGTATGGACTCATAAAAAAGAGCTTTTTTGCGTTCAGTTTTATTGCAATTTCTGTGGCAAGAGAAGCGGATGAAATATTGTACGGTTTCCCTGTAGAGCTCCAACCGATACAAGGAAAGATAGGAATAAACCCGTCATTTAAAATGGAGTTGATGGCATTAGAATCGATTTTATCAATTTCCCCAGCTGTGCAAAAATCTATTCCGTTAAGAACACCTTTTCCGCGGGCTTTTACCCAGTTACCTATAACAGCAGAAAGATTTTCTTCTGCAAGGCAAGTCATTATTTTGTTGGATACGTCAAACGCTGCCATTTTTATAAGAGGAATAGCAGACAATTCTGTAATTCTGGTGTTGTCTTCGTAATGCCAAGAAATATTAGCATTTCGAAGAACAGAATCGATGCTGCGTTTTGCACCGGGTACAATTACAATTTTTATACCGGCTTCATGCAAAAAAGCAATATCGTGGATGTGGCTGGAAAAAAGAGTCGAATTAATTATATCTTCATCAAGATGAATAACAATAAGAGAATTCTTGAATAATGAAACATAGCGAAGAACATCGCGGATTCTTTCTGCTTTATTATATATAAGCTGTGTATCCATACGGCAAGTATAACTAAGAGGATTTTTAAAGTCTATAATGCGCACATCTCGGAATAAAAGAAAAAGGCTTCTGCCATGAATCAGACAGAAGCCTTTTTTAAAGTTAAAAATATGGAAGATTTTACTTTGTTAATAACTTATTCATTCGTTTTACAAAGTCAGCAGGATCTTTAAGTTCACCGCCACCGATAAGTAAAGCCTGATCAAGCAAAACAAAGGAAACATCTTCAATGTACTGTTTGTCTTCACTGTTTTTGACAGACTGAACGAGTGGGTGATCTCCGTTGATTTCAAGAATTGGTTTTACTCCACTACCAAAATTCTGACCCATTGCTTTCATCATTCTTTCCATTTGGAATGACGGATCGTTTTCATCAACTACAATACATGATGGAGATTCAGAAAGGCGTTTTGAAAGAACAACTTCTTTTACGTTATCGCCGAGAGCAGTTTTTATTTTTTCTACAACAGGCTTGAACTCCTTTTCTTTTTTCTCGGCTTCTTTTTTGTCGACACCAAGTTCTTCATCACTACCGGC
>JAIKVO010000081.1 GCA_024685655.1 Treponemataceae bacterium | reverse complement strand
GTGAAGAATGTTAATGTCGTCAGTTCTTTGTATACAGGCGTTTTTAACAACAGTACGACGGAGCCGAAAGCAAAATTCTATGTTAATGGAGTTGAAACTCCTTTAGCATCATATTAACACCTATACCGGCTGAAAAGTCGGCGGTGTGAACCATTTACCAAAAATCCCTCGGAAATCGGTTTCTGGGGGATTTTTTTTGTTGGTTGGTATTAATCAGTGCAAAAGCCTGTTGCATAGAAAGACGCGCTGTTTTGTAAATCCGTTTCTGCTATCCTAAAAAGCCCAATGTGCATCGAAGCCCAGAATGCGCTCGCACTGGACGTTCTTTATCATATTCATTAATGAAAATGCTTAGGTTTTCTTATGCACAATTCTTCCCGGATAAAAAATTGGCGGTGCTACACTTCATCACTCGTAAATTCATAATTCTGTATAGTAATTACAACCAAAAAAAAAATTGTTTATTTCACCCTATTTCAATCGAAAACTTTCTTTTTTTGTAAGTTACGTTCGTATAAATCATACGTAAGACTACATGCCTTACGAAAACTATATTCAAGTGAGGTATCATTATGGAAAAGAAAGAACTCACCCCCGAAGAGAAATGGGAACAGGCTACAATCGCGAACAATTTCTTGTTCTATAAGCGGGTTCGGAAGTAGCGATGCGTTTACGGACAAACTGTCGCGCCTTACTGAAAAAGCTAAACAGACAGCGATTGCGCCGTTCGCGCGAGCGAACATATGAAATACTATTCCTTTCGCAACCGGCGCGTAGCGACGGATTACAGGAGACAGTATATGGAATGGGAAAGACAAAAAGCGTACGAATACAAGCGCGGTAAACAGAAAAAAGCCGTGGAAGTCGCGCGAAATCTACTTATAGAAAACATTTCACCCGAATTAATTGCGACGTGTACCGTACTGCCGATTGAACAAGTTCTGAAACTGCAAACATAGCTTTCTGTTATAGCTTAAACTTCAACGAAGAATTCTTACCACATTCGTGGATAAGTCCTACTCCCCAGATAGCTCGTACAGCTCGATATTCTGATCCTGGAAGTTCGAGAAGCACAGATACTTACCGTTGTTAGAAACATCAAGCCCTGTCGGCTGGTTGCCGCCCTGAATCTTCGCGACGACGCTCATGTCTTTTGTGTCTATCACTGTGATAATGCCGTCTTTCGGGCTTCTGAGCGTGTAATCCACCGGATTGTTCGGACCGCGCGACGACACAAAAAGATACCTTCCTTTCCAAAGATCAATCGTGTTCGGGTTGTTAAAAACCTTTATTTTGTCAGTAATCTCAAATTTATCCAATTTAACAGCAAGAACTTGTGCGTGATACATGTCGCTTATATAAGCTGTCTTTTCGTCGGGGCTAAGGACAACATGGCGCATGGCGGCTTTATCAATCGTTATGGAATTGGTGCGGTTGCCGTTTGATGTGTCGAAGCGTTCTATAACGCCGCTGTCAAAAGAAAGCGATATTATGCTTTTCCCGCCGTTCGTGAACGCCATTCCACGCGGCGCAAGCTTTGTCTTTATTTTGCGGTGTACTTTGCCAGTGTCATAGTCGATAAGGCTTATATCATTTGAAAGCCAGTTAGACACCGCTATTAGTGATTTTTCACCGCTCCACACCATGAACTTTGACCATGTTCCGCCAGTTGATATCGAACGGCGGTACTCAAAGCCAGGGTACGAATACTCGTGTATCTTTCCGGTCGTCATCTGCGAGACGAAAAACGCGTTTTTCTCCGGGATAAAAAGACCTTCCACAAAGCCGAGTTTGCTGCTTTCTGGTGGATTTATGCGCTTTATGACTTTTTTTTCGGTGAGGCTGAAAATGTCAAAACCGTTCTCGTCGAGGAGCGGCATCACGATATACTCATCGTCCGGCGTGAAAAGCACTTGTTTTGGCTGTTTGCCGCACGGAAAAGTCCCGATTTTTGTGATGCGGATTTCGCCGGACGCTCCCTGAAAACTGTAGGTTGTATCTGTGTTCGCCTGAGTGGAAACTTGCGTCTGCGTGGCGGCAGAACCGGATGCTCCCGAAAGTTCGACCGCCGCAAAACTGGTTCCCGCCCCTTGTGCGGCCGCCATTGTCGTGATTGCCGCGAACACTGCGGCGCAAAACGCGACAAGCTTTTTGTTTCTCAGGTTTCCCCAAACCTCGCGAAAAATGGGAATCACGCGAAAAACGAACTCACTTTTCATTCTATAACCTCCAGTTTTGCCTTGTAGCTTATGCGGCGCGTTGTAGAAAGCGTGTCGAACTGTATAATGAACATCCGTTTTGTGTCGTCTTTGTCAACGACCGTTCCGTCGCCTTGTATCTTATGACGGACGCGCTGCCCCACCGCAATTGTCGATGCCGCCGCAACCTCTTCCATAGACTTTTCGCTCGCGTCTATAAATGCCATTGTCGATTTCCGCAAAGACGCTTCCGGTGCGTTCGAGATTTCAAGCTTGCCGCCCGCATTAAGCACGTCGAACAAAAAGCGCGACGGAAATCGGAACGAGCCGTCAATGTTTTCTCCTTCAGCGTCCGTCAAAGAAAGCGACTGTTTTGCGCGCGTAAAAGCGACGAACGCAAGCCGCCGCTCCTCTTCCATTTCAGGTTTTGTCTGTACTTTGCGGCTCGGAAAAATAAACTCGTTAAAGCCGCAAAGAATGACGTGCGGAAACTCCAATCCCTTTGCCGTGTGAACTGTCATCAGTTTGACTGCGTTCTGTACCGATGCGGTGTCCATCGAACTCATCAGCGCGGCGTGCGCAAGATAATAATCAACCGAACATTCCTCGCCGCAGCTTATCTCAAACTCATGCACCGACTGCTTAAGTTCCGCCAAATTATCAAGCCGCGTCTGGCTTCCCTCGGTGCGAAGAGCCCTTTCGTAGCCTGACTCATCGATTATCTTTCCCAAAAGCTCCGACGCGCTCTTTTCTTTTGAAAGCTCCTTGAACTTCGTCATTAACGCGATAAAATCTGCCGCTCCCGTACCGGCAAAAACATCAGTCTCCACAAGAGCCTGCAATGCTTTGTAAAGCGTGCAGCCGTTTTCCTCTGCGTATTCTTCCAGCGCTTTTACGCGCGTCTTCCCGATATTCCGGTGCGGCTTGTTGATTACGCGGCGGAACGAAAAATCGTCCTCACTCGAAATCATCCGCAAGTAAGAAAGTGCGTCTTTAATTTCTTCCCTGTCAAAGAATTGTATGCCGGAATACATTGTGAACGGTACTTTTTTATCGGCGAGCACTTCCTCTATCGTCCGCGAAATATAATGCGCTCTGTACAAAATCGTTATGTCGCGGTATTCCGCGCCTTGCTCAACAAGTGACGTAATCCGCTCGGCTATCCACTCAGCTTCTTCCTGCGTCGTCTTCGCGTGGTGCCAGTGAACAGTCTTCCCCGAAGGCAGCGTTGGCACGAGCAGCTTTTTCATCCTCATGCTGTTCACGCTTATAAGCGCGTTCGCTGTGTCCAGAATCTCCGGCGTGGAACGGTAGTTCTGGTTCATCAGAATCGTTTTTGTTTCCGGGAATACCTTGTCAAAATCGAGCAAAAAGTGGATATTCGCGCCGCGCCAGGTGTAAATCGTCTGGTCCGGGTCGCCGACGACGAAAAGATTTTTGTGATACGCGCACAAAGCTTGCATCAGTTCGTACTGAATCGTGTCGATATCTTGGAACTCGTCTATCATTATGTATTCAAGCCGTTCCTGCCATTTATGGCGTATTTCATCGTTCTGACTGAAAATATAAAGCGTGAACTTGAGAAGGTCGTTGTAGTCGAGCGCAAAGCATTTCTTTTCCTGATAAAGATATCCGTAAAAAATGATGTCCTTCGCGTTGTCTGCGTCCATATATTTTTGATGCAACGCCTCAAGCGACATTCCTATCATGTCGTTGTAGTAATCGGGCTTCTCAAAAAGCTTTATTATCTCTATCATGTCGCGCGCGTTGCCGAACGTCATGTCGCGCAATGTCAGCCCGCGCTCATCGTAAACACGCTGCAGCATATCGTCTATGTCGTGATTGTCGAGCACGAAAAAACTCTTGGGATACTGAACCGCGTGCGAATCTTCCTGCAGCACTGTGACGCAAAAACTGTGGAAAGTCGAGATATAGCCCGTGTCGTTGTCGCCGGTGAGTTTACGGATTCGCTGCTTCATCTCTGCAGAAGCCTTGTTCGTGAACGTGACGCACAATATGTTGCCCGGCGGTACCCCGATTTCATTCACAAGATACGCGAAACGCTGCGATAGCACTTGCGTCTTGCCAGAACCGGCTCCGGCGATAATGCGGACAAATCCTTCTGTTGTGGTGACAGCTTCCTGCTGCTCCTTGTTCAGCGAAAAATCACTCATAAAACTCGACTTTGCGGAACGCTCCGCGAAACAAATTATAAGGGAAAAAACTTTA
>JAIKVO010000220.1 GCA_024685655.1 Treponemataceae bacterium | reverse complement strand
ATCGCAGATAAACGTACAGACTGTATTCAAAAAGTGTCTGTCGTGGCTTACTACGATAACAGTATTCGGGAAATCAAGCAAAAAGTCTTCAAGCCAGTTTATTGATTCAAGGTCAAGACCATTCGTAGGCTCATCAAGGAGAAGGATATCCGGTGAACCAAAAAGTGCCTGTGCAAGAAGTACGCGGACTTTGCGGCTTTCATCAAGCTCGCTCATCATTCTGTCGTGGTATTCTTCTTCAAGACCAAGACCGGAAAGCATCTGCTCAATCTGATTTTCTGCTTCCCAACCGCCAAGCTCAGAAAACTCTGCTTCCAAATCGGCTGATTTCAAGCCGTCTTCTTCTGTAAAATCTTCTTTGGCGTATATTTCTTCACGCGCCTTGCTGCATTCGTAAAGTTTTGGATAACCCATCATTACGGTGTCTTTGACGGAATACTCGTCGTAGGCAAAGTGGTCCTGCTTAAGAACAGCCATGCGCTCGCCTGGTGTTATGATAATCTGACCGGAGTCGTGCTCAAGCTCGCCGTCAAGAACTTTGAGGAATGTAGATTTTCCGGCTCCGTTCGCGCCGATTATTCCGTAGCAGTTTCCTGCTGTAAATTTAAGGTTTACGTCCTTGAAAAGCGGACGCTCACCGAATTTTAAGCTTACGTCTGATACTGTAATCATTTCTTCTTACCACCAAAAAGTTTCTGAATAATACCGAGAATACCGGCGCTGCCTTTTTTAGCTGGCTTTGCAGTTTCCTGCGGACGTTTTCCTGTGCTGGCTGCTTTTGATGTTGCAGAACCTTTCCGAGAAATACCTTGTTTTGCAGCATCCTGCGATGAAAGTGACGTTCCGTTTGGGGCTGACGGATGTTTTGCCGGCTTGTCGCTGCTTGTGTTCTTTTTATTCCGATAGTTCTTGTCTGCTTTTGATTTAGAGCTGTTTGAATTCGCGCCAGCTGTTTTTGCCGGTGATGAAGACTCGCTCTGTGTTGTGTTTGAACCGTATTTTTCTTTATAAAGCTTCATGCGGTCTTCGAACGACATAGATGCAAGTTCTTCCGAGATTTCCTCACGCTCAGCATTCCTGTTGTATGCTTTTTTGCGGTTGTCGTTCTTTTTGTAGCCGCCTTTACTGTCTTTCTTGCGGCGGTCGTCACCGTAATGCGAATCACGTTTTCCGGAGTGCCTGCCTTCGCCGCCTCGTCTGTCTCCATCATATTTGCTGGAACCGCGACGGCTGTCTCTGCGTGAGTGTGGCCTGTCAGAGTATTCATCGTCATAGCGTTCTGTTTTGATGTAAACACCGCTGCTTACATCCTCTATGAACATTTCTTCACTTGCCATAGAAGCCGGTATTGTATTGCCGACATATCTTTCGATGGCAGGAAGATTATAAACATCCTGCTCGCTGCAAAGCGTGTAAGCTTTTCCTGATTTTCCGGCGCGGGCTGTTCGGCCAATGCGGTGGACGTAATTCTCTGCTTCGTTCGGAAGATCATAGTTCACAACCATAGCAAGGTCGGAAACATCAATGCCACGCGCTGCTACGTCTGTGGCAACAAGGCATGTGAGTTCTCCTTTTTTGAACGAATCGAGAACTTTCAGTCTTCTTGACTGTGGTAAATCGCCGATTATGAACTCAGCTTCGATTTCGTTCATTTTCAGGCGTTTTGCGATTACTTCACAAGAACGCTTCGTGTTGCAGAATATAATGACGCTCTTTGGTTTCTCGTTTTTGAGTATTCCAAGAAGAAGTTTCATTTTGTCGTCACTGGCAACGTGAAGAAGAACCTGATCTATTTCCTCAATAGTGATATGTTCTGGCTCTATCGTTATTTCCTTGGCTTCCTCGGTATATTCCCACGCAAGATTTTTTACATATGTGTTTAGTGTCGCGCTGAAAAGCATTGTCTGTCTGTTTTCTGTTGCAGGCAGTACTTTTATCAGCTTGCGCAAATCTGGATAAAATCCCATATCAAACATGCGGTCAGCTTCATCAACAACTAGGAACGCAACTTGTGAAAGATCCATAGTGCCAGATTCTTGTAAATCTATTACTCGTCCTGGTGTACCTACTAGGATATCAACGTTTTCCTTAAGGAGGCTCGTTTGCTTTTCATAGCCTACACCGCCGTAGAAACTGCCTGTCTTAAGTCCTGTGAACTGGGCGAGTGTTTCTGCCTCTTCCTCAACCTGAACCGCAAGTTCGCGAGTAGGTACCATAATAAGTGCTTTTTTGCCGTTTAACTCTGGGACTGTAAGAAGCTGTTGCAGCATAAGCGTTAAATATGATGCTGTTTTTCCAGTACCAGTCTGTGACTGTACATATAAGTCATCACCGGTCAATCCGGCTTTAAGAACCTGTTCCTGAACAGGTGTGCAGGTCTTATATCCTGCGTTTTCAATCCCTTTCATCAGGGATTCGTGTAAGTTGAATTCTGTAAAATCCATGCTGTCCTCTGATGTTCCAAAGTAGCTGCTCCCGTTTAAGCAAATGGTTTGGAACTTGTTCCGCTTCAAAAAAGATGCGGGTGTGATATATGACGGAACGTTTCGGAAACGTTCTCTTTACCGGTTTTTCTTACTGCCATTCAGAAATAAACCGGATGATTTCGATTGAAATTGTTGTAAAACCGTGACATTAATATACAGTTTTTAACAGATAGAGTAAAGCCCGATTGGTTTGATTGGTGTAGCTGATAGAAATTTGCTGTATATAAAATTATCTGCTTGATAATTTTATTTATGTGTACTGTCGTTATTGCCTATTAATATGGTAGGCGAAGTGTCTTCACATTTTCTTTTCTATACGTTATATTACTCATGATATGTCAGAAAACGCAAACGTATTCCGCTATGGCGAGCATTTTTCATTCAAAACACTAGAAATGCCGGAGAAAGGTTCAACTGTTCTTGTAGGGATGTCTGGAGGTGTCGATTCCACTCTTACGGCATTATTGCTGAAGCAGCGTGGATGCAAAGTGATCGGTGTTACTATGTCTACGTGGAACAACGATATGGCTCTTGAATGTTCATCGGATGGTCTTAGGAATTCTTGCTATGGACCGGACGAAGCGCTTGATATTGAAGCATGTACGAAGTTCTGTCAGGAAAATGATATTGAATATCATGTAATTGATGTAAAAGATATATATAGAACTCAGGTTTTGGATTACTTCAAGGCAGAATACAGAGCCGGACGTACTCCGAATCCGTGCATAAGGTGCAATCCGCTCGTAAAATTCGGGGCATTACCTTTGGCAGCTGAAAAACAGGGAATTCATTTTGACTATTTCTGTACCGGCCATTATGCGCAAGTGATCCGGCCTGTTTGTGGCGAAAAAGTTGGTGGCCAAGATGCTGTTGGTGGCACGGATGTAGCTGACAATGAAAGCTCTGCAAGTGGAAATGCGCCTGCAATGATTATGCAGGCAGCCGATATGACGAAAGACCAGTCATATTTCCTGTATAGAGTTCCGTCTGCCTTTTTGGAAAAAGTCCGTTTCCCGCTTGGAAACGTTACGAAAAAAGAAGTTTTTGCGATGGCGCGCTCAATGGGACTTGCTGCTGCTGAAAAAGCCGAAAGCCAGGACTTTGTTCCGCCAGAGTTTTTCAATGTTATTTTTTCGGACAAGCCGCCTGTACCAGGTGACATAACAGACTTGGAAGGCAAAATAATCGGGCATCACAAAGGAATTGAATACTACACGATAGGGCAGAGAAGGGGACTTGGAGTAAGCTCAAGCAAGCCGCTTTACGTTCATTCTATAGACGCTGCGAACAACCGGGTAGTGCTCTCTGACAATGACAGCCTCTTGGAGAAAGGACTCGTAATGAGCGATTGTGTTTGGCCTGGAAATATCGTTCCAACTGAAGAATTCCACGCAGATGTGAAAATCCGGCTTGCGTCCAAGCCTGTTTCCGCCACGATTCGTCCGCTTAAATGTTCGGCAGACGGTGCAATTCAAAAATCAGGCAACGGAGCGACAAAAAAATCCCAAGAATTTGAAATTTTATTCGATTTTCCGCAAAGAGCAGTTGCCCCCGGACAATCGGCAGTATTATATTTAGATGGTATAATTTTAGGAGGAGGGATAATATCCCGACCGATACATGAATAAACGCATATATTTTGACTATAATGCAACGACTCCGCTTTCAGAAGAAGTGCTGGAGTTTTACACAGAAAAGCTTTCTGAGTATGCGAACGCGTCAAGCCTTCATCAGGATGGGCGTGCTGCGAAGAAAGATATTGAAACAGCTCGCGGTCATGTCGCGGCTCTTGTAAATGTCAATGCTGACGAAATTCTTTTTACATCTGGCGGTTCGGAGTCGAACAATACTGTTCTTAACTCCATGCTTGCTGAAGGCAAAAAGCGCGGCAAAAACGTCATCGTAACGACGCAAATAGAGCATCCTTGTGTGCTTGAAGCATCGAAGCGGCTTGAGTCGTTTGGAATGGAAGTCATTTATCTGCCTGTAGATGAATGGGGCAGTGTAAAACTTGATGAGTACAAGAAAGCGCTTGAAAAAAAGCCGCTTCTTGTTTCCATAATGACGGCGAACAACGAAATCGGAACGATTCAGGACATAAAGCTGCTTTGCTCTATGGCGCACGAAGCAGGTTCGTTGTTCCATACCGATGCAGTTCAGGCAGCTGGAAAAATCCCGGTAGACCTTAAGGACTGGAATGTAGATTACGCTACATTCTCATGTCACAAGATTTACGGACCGAAAGGGGTTGGCGCGCTTTATGTTAAAAAAGGTTCGCCCATAGAGCCTCTTATAAGGGGCGGACATCAGGAAAACGGTCTCCGCGCCGGAACGTACAATGCGCCGGCAATCGCGGCTTACGGAAAGGCAGCAGAACTTGCGCTTAAAGATATTGAGAACTACGGAACGCACACGCGTGCTTTGCGCAACAAGCTTCGTGACGGTCTTCTTGCCTCAATTCCAAATATCCGTGTAAACGGTCACCCGGAAAAGGTTCTGCCTAATACACTTGATGTATCATTCCCCGGCGCGGAAGGAGAGTCAATACTGCTTCATCTTGACTTGCTTGGTGTTGATGTTTCGACTGGTTCTGCTTGCGCATCAGGAAGCTTGGAACCGTCGCACGTCCTTGTTGCGACAGGTCTTGGACCGGAGCTT
>JAIKVO010000203.1 GCA_024685655.1 Treponemataceae bacterium | reverse complement strand
CGCGGTTACAAAGTGACGCTTGCAGACCTTTCCGAAGACTTGATTGCGCAGGCAAAGGCGCAAAAAGAGGAACTCGCCAAGTGCGCCAAATCAGCTGGAAACACAGCCAACGCAGAAACAATTGCAAAAGTGGTAAAAGTTACGGGAAACGCAGGCATCAACGCCACAAATTGTTATGCCCGCGCCGCCGAAAACCTTGTCGCATGCGACGTTGTGAATGCCACCGACCTTAGCTGCTACGAAGCCCACAAGTTCGATGTCGTTTTGCTGTTCGGGCCGCTTTATCATCTGCTTGAAAATGCCGAACGAAGCGCATGCATCAAAGAAATCCACCGCGTCCTAAAACCTGGTGGGAAAGTTTTTGCGAGCTTTATTCCGTATCTTTCTGGCAGCATCGCGCTTTTATCAAGATTTTACTGGCGTCCCGAACAAGTTGATATCAACACTTTGTGTGAAGTTTTCAAATCAGGACAGTTCAAAAATCTGTCTGACAGTGGCTTCCAAGAAGGCTACTACCCTACTTCGGAAGAAATTGAAAATCTTTTTGCTGCCAAAGGTTTTGAAAAAATCGCTCTTCGTTCGATTCGTGGCTTCGGCTACGAAAAAGAAGACATGATTTACAAGTTTGAGAATACGCCAGACTTTGAGAAAATTATCGGATTAATCAATGACACTGCCGCTGACAAATCAATAGTCGAAATGTGCGGCCACGCAATTTATGTAGGAAGAAAAAATGATACGTAAAAGCAATTTGCAAAGAGGATATGATGCTTTATTTGAAACAAGCAAACTTTGAGGACATAGAAAAAGAACACGCATTTGTCGCGAATGAGCCGGCTGATGAAAACGGATTTTTGAACGATTCGGCGGGCATTTCGTTCGAAGAGTTCAAGACTGCTACACTGCCACGCATGATTGACTGGGCGCAGGGGAAAAATCTTCCAGAAGGATTTGTGCCGGAAACTTTTTATTTTCTCTGGAGTGATGAAGGAAATCCCGATGACCGCACAAATCACGTAATCGTTGGGGAGTTCCGGTTACGCCATAATCTTACGCCGGCGTTGGAAAACGGAAGCGGTCATGTTGGTCAGTTCATAAAAAAGGAGTATCGCGGGCGTGGCTACTGTACAGAAGGCTTACGGCTTTTGATAGAGGAAGCGCGGAAAATCGTGCCGGAAGACGAGCTTTACATGCATTGCAACAGCGACAACCTGGCGAGTCTTAAAGTAATGCTGAAAAATGGAGGCATTATTCACCACAAAGATGAAAGCGGCTTTTATGTAAGAATAAAGCTACGGTGACGCGGTGTGTGCTGTAGGTGGCGCACGGGCATGGAGGGGCGCGAAGCGTTCACCGGAACCAGCGGATTTGTTCCGCCGGTGAGGAGAATAAGCGTTAGCGCACCCCGGAACGCCCGGTTTTTGCGCCCATATTATTAGGAGAAAAAAATGACAGATGAACAATTCATTAAAAGATGCTATGAACTTGCAATAAATGCCGGGAAAAAAGGGTTCGACACCTTTGGGGCAGTTCTGGTTCATAACGGAAATATTCTGGAAGAGGCAGAGAATACATCAGATTACGAAAAGAAAATCTTTGGACATGCCGAGTTTAATCTTGTTCACAAATGTGCAAATAAATATTCTGATGACGTTCTGGCAGATTCCGTTTTATATACCAGTTGTGCACCCTGCGAAAGATGTCTTGGTGCCATCGCTTCGCTTGGTGTTCGTAAGGTTGTTTGTGGAGTTTCATACAAAGAGTTTAGCAAGCTTACGCCTGTTGATTATGAACCTGTCGACAGGGAAGGTTTGCTGGCAAAACTTGGAATTAAAATGACGCTGAAAGAATCAGTTTTAGAAGATGAGGGTATGCATGTTTTTGAATGGTGGGGTGGCGAATATCGTCTGCTGGAAGAACTGATTGCAGAAATGGATGAAGTGAAAAGGAGGAGAGTATTAGATGAAACTAACTGACTGTTACCTTGAAGAAGATTTATTCCCCAAGATTTTTGCTGATTATGAAGAGCGGCCTTATGGG
>JAIKVO010000153.1 GCA_024685655.1 Treponemataceae bacterium | reverse complement strand
GCCATAATTCCGATGTTACGCATCTTGCTTAAATCAGCCATTTTTTTCTCCCGTTATGGTTGAGCCATTTATGCTTCAGTTCAAAACTTTTTATAATTATTGGCTCTGATTTATGTTAAAACTCAAAATTGTCAGATTTTGCTTATTTGATTTTATCGAAATACATGGAGCTTGACAACAGCTAAGGGAAAGGGGGCTGCGGGCATAAAAAAAGCAGTTCAGATTGAACTGAACTGCTTTCAAATTAGAGCGGGAAACGGGAGTCGGACCCGCGACATCCACCTTGGCAAGGTGGCGCTCTACCACTGAGCTATTCCCGCAAGAAATTATACGAATGACAATCCGTATACGGTAAGCAAAGCTCTTACCCCGCACGCTTAAAAGCTATGCGAGAGAAGGGATTTGAACCCTCACGCCTTGGGCACTAGATCCTAAGTCTAGCGTGTCTGCCAATTTCACCACTCTCGCCCTTGGACATGATGAATATACATGAATGAAAAAAAAGTGTCAATATGTTTTGCGATTTTTTTTATAATGGGGACGGAAGAGGGAAGGCGGCTCGGTACTCAAACTCTTGTAAAATAAAAACTGCGTTTTCTGGCTTAATCAAGATAAATTATTAGACAACGAAATTTTGTTGTGCTATAGTTATAATAGCTGAAAATTTTACTACTACTATTATTATGGAGAGAAATAAGAATTATCAGTAATTATTCGGAGGAAAAGGATGAAATGTTTTTTTTAGATTGCCTCAATGCTTTTGTTGGCAACGGTTATTTTGAGCTTTGTTGGATGCAAACAAGCAATCGTTGTTGGTAATCAAAGTGGTAATCAAAATGGTGGCGGAACAACGCCTGCGGCCTTTAACGCACGGGAAACACCGCTTACGTTGGAGACTACACAAGATGGTAGAATCACATTTACGAATAAAAGAGCTTCGCTTCAATACAAGATAAATGGCGGAGAACTTCAGAATGTAATAGGAAACTTATATTATGACGCCGGCGACAAAATTGAGCTTTTTGCAAATGAAGAAGATGTAAGTACTAATAGCAGCAGGTTTATGATTCAATGTTCTAGTGACTGCTATATTTATGGTAATATTATGAGCCTTTTGGATCCGACAAACTACAAGACGAAAACCGAGATTACAGCAAACTACGCATTTGCAGCTTTGTTTGTGGGCAACACGCATATAAAAAAGCATGGAGAAAAAGAACTCGTTCTGCCAGCGACAACTCTGACAGAAGGTTGCTATTTTCAAATGTTCTCTGGCTGTAGCGGTTTGACGAGCGCACCGGCGCTCCCTGCGACGACTCTGGCAAAAATTTGCTATTCTTCTATGTTCAGTCGCTGTACCAGTTTGACGAGCGCACCAGCGCTTCCTGCGATGACTCTGGCAGAAAGTTGCTATACTTCTATGTTCAGTGACTGTAGCGGTTTGACGAGCGCACCGGCGCTCCCTGCGACGACTCTGGCAAAAAGTTGCTATGAATATATGTTCATTCGCTGTAGCGGTTTGACGAGCGCACCTGTGATTTCTGCAACAACTCTGGCAGAAAGTTGCTGCAAACAAATGTTCTCTGGCTGTAGCGGTTTGACGAGCGCACTGGCGCTTCCTGCAACAACTCTGGCAGAAAGTTGCTATGAATATATGTTCGAAGAATGTACAAGTTTGCAAAGTAGTCCGGTATTAAGTGCTCCGGTTCTTGTAAAAAAATGCTATTATGGAATGTTCTATCGTTGTTCACGTTTGAATTCTATAACTTGTTTGGCAACGGATACTTCTGCAGAAGATTGTACAGCCATATGGGCTGCCTTTATCGCTTCGTCTGGTACTTTCACGAAAGCGGCTTCAATGACAAACTGGACAAATGGAAATTACGGTATTCCTAATGGCTGGACTGTCGTGGATTATCCTGCTCAGTAATAGCTAATATTTTATAGTGATGGGCTGTCTGTGAGAACGCAGGCAGCCTTTTTTTGCTTTTACTCCAAAGCAGCTGAAAATTCAAGAAAATGTACGCGCCGGGGTGGAGGGGCAGCCCGTTAGGGCTGTTCACCGCAGCCGGAGGAACGAAGTGACGACGGTGAGGAGAATGCGCGTTAGCAAACCCCGGAAGCCCGGAAAACTGATAAGGTCGGCGCCCGCAGGAAGCCGACCGTCTGCCCCGCACCATAATATTTCTTTCTTATCATATTGTCTCTTGCAATAATTGCGGTATTTTGTTATATTTTTGAAAATATCGCAAAATTGCGAAAAGCGTGTCAGTTACCATAAAATTTTCCGTGCGGTGAGAGTTTGAGGAAGCAACGGTTAGCATTTAATCTTTCTTTTCCTATGAGACGGGGTGTTTGGGAGCTGCGGCAGAGTGCCGGGCGAATTGTGGTCAGTACGCGCACGGAGGTTTTATGGACGAAGTGATGGGTAAATCTGCGGATGAAGTTTTAAATAATGACGCAGAGTTTGTTTCGGCTGGCACTGCTGAAGCCGTTGTCGAAGCCACGATGAATGATGGGGCGGCTTGTGAAGTTTCAGAATCCGCGGCAGTCAGTGTGGGCGACGATGGCAGAATTGTTGAATCCGCAGCAGTCGATGAATCTGTGGCAGAAGCAGATTCCGCGGCAGTCGATGAATCTGTGGCAGAAGCAGGTTCCGCGGCAGTCGATGCGGACGACGACGAGATTTCTTTTGAGGACTTGGGGCTGGACGAAACGACCCTGAAAGCCGTAAAAACTAAGGGATTTGAAACTCCTTCCCCGATTCAGATACTCGCTATTCCCCGCCTTTTGAACGGCGATGCGAATATCATCGCAAAGGCCCGTACCGGTACTGGAAAAACGGCGGCTTTTGGTCTGCCGCTCGTGCAGAGAATCCGTTCTGACGCTGGCTTTCCGCAGGCGCTTATCCTTACGCCGACTCGCGAGCTTGCAATGCAGGTTTGCCGCGAGATTGAATCTTTCACAACAGGCAAATATCCGCGTCTTACGACTGTTTACGGAGGGGCTTCGATTACGAGCCAGCTTCGCGATTTGAAGCGCGGTGTTGAGATTGTCGTCGGTACGCCGGGCCGCGTTATGGATCTTCTTGACCGCGGTGCGCTCAAGCTCGACAAGATAAGCTATTTTATCCTTGACGAAGCGGACGAGATGCTCGATATGGGCTTTGTCGAGGATATCGAGAAGATTTTTGGAGAGGCAAACCCGGACAGCCGCATCCTGCTTTTTTCTGCGACGATGCCGCCGGAAATCCTTAAAATTGCGTCAAAGTTCATGGGCGAGTACGAGGTTGTTGAGGAAGAGGCGAAGCCAGAGGAGCCGCTTCTTACCGAACAGCATTACTGGGTTGTGCGCGAGGGCGAGAAGATTGAGGCTCTTGTGCGCCTTATCGATATTTCGCCTGATTTTTACGGGCTTGTTTTTACGCAGACGAAGGTTGATGCCGATGCTGTTTCTAAGCAGCTTGATGAGCGCGGATACGAGGTTGCGGCTCTTCACGGAGACATTCCGCAGACTCAGCGCGAGAAGATTCTTGCACGGTTCCGCACCGGAAAGACGAGGATTCTTGTTGCAACTGATGTCGCCGCGCGCGGTATCGACATTGAGGGGCTTTCACACGTTGTAAATTATGCGCTGCCTTATGACGGCGCGACATATATCCACCGCATCGGGCGTACAGGACGCGCCGGGGCGAAAGGTCTTGCGTATTCGTTCGTAAGGCCGGAGGAGCGCCGAAAGGTAGAGTATCTGAAGCAGGTTGCGAAAAAGGCGACGAAAGGCGTTTTGCAGGAGGATCCGGTTCCGTCTGTGGACGAGGTTCTTTCTGTTAAGCGCGCGCGGCTTTTTGGCGAGCTTAAGGCGAAGCTCTCTGGCGAGGTAAAAGTTTCCAAAGTGTTCCGTGAGTTTGTGGCGGATCTTTGTGCGCCTGTTTTGAGCGAGGGAGTTCCGAGTGAGATATGCGAGGCGGCGACAGCGCCTGCTGCAACTGATGGTGAGCCTACGACAGCTGCTGTAGAAGTGACAGCGCCTGCTGAGACGACTAAGCCAGCCGCATCTGAAGTTTCTGCGCCTGTTGCTGTCGCACCGGAAGAGATGCTCGCGCGGCTTGTGCAGCATTATTTTGGCACAAAGCTTGATGCTTCGCGCTATGGTAATATTTCAGTGAGCCGCTCTGGAAAGGCTTCTGACCAGATGCGTCTTTACATACAGATTGGTCGGCGCGACGGCTTTAATGCACGCGAGCTTTCTGTTTTCTTGAGCGATTTGCTCCGCATTCCGGAGCGTCTTGTTGACCGTATTGAAATTACCGAGAATTTTTCTTTGGTAAGCTTGCCGGTTGCTCACGGAAAACGCCTTTTGGAGATTTCCACACGCGACAGGTCGCTGCCTCATGTTCACGTAGATACAAAAGACGGTGGCGGCAAGAAAGAAGGTCGTGGTAAGCGCGATGGTGGTTCTCGTGGCGGAAATCGTGGTGGCTTCAGCGGTAAAGGCGGATTTGGCGGGCGTTCAGGAGAGCGCGGCGCGGGTGCTCGTTTTGGTGGCGACCGCGAAAGAGGCGACCGTGGCTTTGGCAGAGGTTTTGGCAGTGAATTCGGCGGTCGTGGTTTCGGTGGCAAAGGCGGTCGCAGTAAATTCGGTGACGGTGCTGACCGTGGTTTCGG
>JAIKVO010000129.1 GCA_024685655.1 Treponemataceae bacterium | reverse complement strand
CCGCGCGACACGCAAGTGGGGAAAAATCGCGTTCGTAGGTGAGGGAGGAACAGTACACTTCAACCCGTCTCCGGACATGCTCCACGACCAAAAATCAATCTACGGCTCATGGGTAACTTCAATCTGGAAGATGGAAGACCTCGTTGAGCATCTTGTCCGCTGGAACATCCATCCGGCAGACCTTATAACGCACCGCTTCCCGCTCGAAAAAGCCGATGAAGCATACGCCCTTATGGCAAGCGGAAACTGCGGAAAAGTTGCCGTCTGCTTTGACGAGGAGCTTAAATAATGCTTAAGGGAATACCTTCTATCATAAGCCCGGAGCTTCTTAAAATCCTTATGGAGATGGGCCACGGCGATGAAATTATCATTGCCGACGGAAATTTCCCGGGCGCGAGCCTTGCGAACAAACTCGTGCGCCTTGATGGACACACCGGGCCGGAAGTTCTGGAGGCAGTGCTGAAGCTGCTTCCGCTCGACACATACGCGGACAACTTCGTCCTCATGCAGAAAATGGAGTGCGACAAGAATATGGAAATTCCTGTGTGGAAGGACTATGAGCGCATTGCGGCTGCTGGCGACAAAGGCTTCTCAAAACTGACGTATATTGACCGCTTCGAGTTCTACGAGCGTGCAAAAAAAGCATATGCAATTATCGCGACAAGTGAAACTGCGCAATATGCGAACATCCTCCTTAAGAAGGGCTTGGTTCTGGAAAAGTAATTTCCAGCCGCTCTTCAATGTAAAACGGCTTCATTTGACCGCCAGCTGCGTCAGTTCGTGGATGTCGCTGACAGCGGGCTTTGATGCCGTGTAGTTTCTTTCTTCCTCTCTGGCTGCCGGATTCAGTTTGTTTTCGGCAGCCGCTTTTTTGCGTGCCAGAGCCGGTTGGCGGATGCAGAGACTTCAGCAATCACGATATAAAACTTGCGGCAATTTATCGACACCTTGAATGCGGCTTATCCCGGATTTTTTATACGGGCGATTAATATGGGCGGTTGCCGTCGTTTCGCTCCGCACCAGAGAGTGCTCCGCAAAACTCCCGCACCGGGCTACTCCAGGTTCCGGCCTTCGCCTTCATTCGCTGCGCGAACGTTCCGCCTTCCGTATCCCTACCGCAAAAAAAAATTGTAAATTTCATTTAAATTTCAGATTTTTCTTATAGGATATTCTCATATATTGGGGAGAATGTATGTCATCTTTCTTGGTGCACTGACTTTCCCGTAAAGTAAGGAGTTTTTTATGAAGAAGTTTTCGAGAATTCTCGCGATTTTCGCGGTTGTTTTCCTCGTAGTTGGTTTGGCAGGATGTTCCGATCCTTCAAATCCTGGAGCAGGCGGTACAAATCAGGGTGGTACAACTCAGGGCGGCTCATCTTCAAGTGGCGGTGTTACATTAATCTCTAACGAGTCTGAATTAGTGTCTTTTTTGAGGGGGTCTGCGGGTACTCAAGGCCGCTTAACAGCAGATATTAGTACTTCTGGAGAGAATAAAGAAGTTACTGTTCCAGCAGGCAAAACTTTAGCGCTTAACCTCGACACCTATGAAGCTCGTATTGCAATTACGGTAGAAGGAAATTTAAGTATAGGAGGAAGCTTAACTGTAACCGATACTGGCTTAAGAAAGTATGGAACTTTGCGATGTGGAACAGGAGGTACATATACTATTAAAGTTCCGGCTGGCGGTGTCTTCAACCTGAAAAGTGGTCGTGTTTCTGCAGATTCTTCAGCTTGTACAAGTTCTATACAAGGTATTGGCGGTACTATCAAGATAACGAGTGGTCTTGCCTCAGGAAAATGTGCTATTCTAGTAGATAATGGTTCCACTCTTGAAGTTACAGGTGGTATAGTCCAGGGGTCCAGTGATAATGCTATCAAAGAATTCTATGATTGGAGCAGAGACACTACAAATACAATCAAAATTTCTGGTGGTATTGTTGTTAGTGGCACTGATTCAGACATATGGAATTATTTACGTGTAGATAAAATAAATCTTAATTCTCAACATGAAGCTATTACAATTACCAGAGGCGGTACAAAGGAAATAACTGGCGGAGAAATCTATGGCTGGACAGGTATTAAGGTATCGAGCACCGGTGTTGTTTCAAAGATTGAAAATGTACATATCTATGCGGTAACTTGTGTTGATAACTCTGGTACAATAACAGAAATAGGAGGATCAGGAAGAACTTGGTTTGAAGCTGACCAACGAAATGTTAGCAACAACCAAATGAGTAGTCCTACTGCAACAATAACTAATCAAAGTACAGGTACAATAGGCAACATTAAAGGCGGAACATTCTATGCATATGGAAGGTCAACTACTGCAAAAGGACTTGAAAACAGAGGAACCGTAATTATTACTGGTGGTTCATTTAAAGGAAATGCCTCAGAAGCTTTAGGAGTTTATGGATATGGGTTGTATAATGATAATGGAACAGTTACTATAAAAGGCGGATCATTCGAGGCTAAAGCTCCAAAAACAGCAATTAATGGTACATCTAGGAATCAGTTTAACAGGAACTGGGGTGGTACTGTTAATTTATTGTCAAGTTTGTCTCGAGATGAGGTTTTCATTGGAGCAGAGCTCACAAATGAATATGGTGGTACTTTAAATCTAATCGATGAGTAAAATATTTTTATAGGCAAAAGTGCGTTACTCGCCTAAATGCGAGTTAGTGCCGGTTGTGCGGCACTTCCGGCATAAGTTATGCCAATTGCCAAGTTTGAGCCTATTGAAAAGCGCGCGCCAAAAACTGGGAACAGTTCAAGGTCCGCGCTTTTTTTTGGGACTGAATTACGACTGTGCTGCTAATAATACCTTATCTCAAAATAATCCAGCGTAGCTTTCATTTCATCCTGTGCGGAAAGGCATGTGTCACGCAAAAAGCCTCGTTCAATCTTCCAGTTCGCGATGCCTTTATACGAAGCGTCAAGGCTCGCTTCGCTTAAAGCCTTGACATCTTCGTTTGCCGGGCTTTTGATTGCCATCATAAGCCCGGCATTATAGAACATCTTCAATTCCTCAGTAATTATGAACGGAACGATGTTATGCTTAAGACATTCCTTGAACATAATCAGGCGACCAACACGACCGTTTCCATCCTGAAATGGATGAATCGATTCGAAACGTACATGAAAATCAAGAATATCATCAAACATGATTTTTGACTTCGAATTGTATTCTTTGAGCAATGCCTTAACCGCGCCAGCTACTTCCACTGGTTTTGTCGTTTCAACACCACCCACTTCGTTTTCAAGCATCTTATAATCGCCCACTTTGAACCAAGTTTTCTGGCTGTCAGTCGTTCCGGATTTCAAGATAAAATGAAGTTGCTTTATAAAGCTTTCCGTAAGTTTTGTATGAGCACCTTCGATTATAAGGTCTATGCAGCGGAAGTGATTTACAGTCTCAACAATATCATCAACCTTTACTGCATTTTTTGTGATGCCAAGCGTTTTTGTTTCAAAAATATAACGTGTCTGATCGTGAGTCAGTTTTGAGCCCTCTATATGATTCGAATTATAAGTTAGATCAATCTGGATTTTATGATAAATACCACCCTTAAGCCTGGCTTCTTTTTCACGTTTAAGAAATGCCAGAAGAGTTTCTTTTGCATCAGAATGACGGGGCTTCCGGTAAGGCTTTTGCGCGGTTGTTGGAATCTTCCATGTTTTGCCTTCCAAAAGAGCACCCTCAACACGCCCCTGAGCACAATAGTTACGGACACTGCGCTCGCTAATCTGCCAGTTGTGAGCCGCCTCTTCAACAGAAATATATTTCACCTTACTCATCGGAAAGATTATACCACATTATCGGCAAAATAT
Source organism: Treponemataceae bacterium (assembly GCA_024685655.1). Lineage (GTDB taxonomy): Bacteria > Spirochaetota > Spirochaetia > Treponematales > Treponemataceae > Treponema_I. The sequence goes on along the minus strand of JAIKVO010000129.1, from coordinate 5,770 downwards.
AAAGCAATTTTCATCTGTTAAAACAGAAGTTATTTTGCCGATAGGTTAATATGGGCGGTTAATTTGGGCGGTTGCCGTCGTTTTGCTCCGCACCAGTGAGTGCTCCGCAAAACTCCTGCACCGGGCTACTCCAGGTTCCGGCCTTCGCCTTCATTCGCTGCGCGAACGTTCCGCCTTCGCGAACTTTTACCAGAACCCAAATAATCAGCAGATAAAGCTTTTTCAAGACAGAAAAATTCGTTCTGTCTGGGATGATCAGGAACAACAGTGGTATTTTTCGGTTGTAGATGTTATTGCGTTTTAACTGACAGTGTACATCTGCGTGATTATTGGTTCAAAATGAAGAAGCGCGGTCACTCTGAAGATGGAATTGAACTGTCGACAATTTGTCGACAATTGAAAATGCAGTCCTCTGATGGAAAGGTTTATAGTATCCTTATTTACTTCTCGAGTTATACTTGCAATTTGAGTTTTACTATATTCATTATAGTTTGTTTTGAATTCTTCATAAGTTTTGTTATCAAGAGGTGCCTGTAAACTGGTGTCGTAACCAAGTACAGAAAAAAGATTTATTCCAGCATTTGAAATGTCATCCTTTGAAAACGCTTTAATTGCATCCTGAATGGTCAATTTTTCATCAATGTTCTTCGCCATATTTATTCCTCTTTTATGATTTCCCAATGACCGTTCTTTTTCGAGCCAACTCTGCGGATAATATCTTTCAACTTTAACTGATTAAGCTGCCACTTAATTCCATCTGGCGTTATTCCACAGATTTGGGCTAATTCTTCTCGCGTTACCATCGGATTTTGTATTATAATTTCCAATATTTTTTGGGTAGTTTCTTCATTTATTGGGTAGTTTCTTTCGCTTTTTTGGGTAGTTTTTTCATCCATCTCGCTTGCAGACGGTACATTATCATTCAAAGGTACAATCAGACGGAACACATTTCCGTCCAAGAACTGTCGGCTAGTATTCCGTAACGAATCGTCTTTGTTATAATTATAGGATTTCTTCACAAAGTATCTCAAATAGTAGTATATTAAAACAACTGAACTCGATTTTGCCCCCCGTTTTGAGTTTGTCAAGACTTTTTTACTGAATGATATGGAGATGAAACTAGAAAAAATCGATTATCATGGTATAATATACAAACTGTTTTTCCATAATAAAGGATTATTAAAAATGTTGAGGCCGACAGTAACAAAGGTGATTCCTGAAAAAAACTATCAACTTCTTCTTGAGTTTGATAATGGTGAATCCAAGTTGTTCGATGTAAAACCATATATAAAAGGAACTTTGTTTGGTCGGCTTTCGGACGAAGCTTATTTCAAAACAGTGCGGACAAATGGGTTTAATATAGAATGACCAGATGGGCAGGATATTTGCCCGGATGATTTATATTACAACACTTGAGTCTAAAAAGTAGCAAAATCTCTCCCCCTTACTACTTTCAAAAAGTATAGTATTTTTGTTTTTGGGGACAATATACGTCCCTGTCGCTCTGGTATCATCATACTCGCTATGATTACCGGATTCCCAAGCCCGGCACAGGGCTATGAAGACAACAAGTTTGACCTGAACTCTCTCCTAATAAAGCATCCTGCCGCCACCGTTTTTATGACGGTAGACACAGACCGCTACTGCGGAATGTGTATTTTCAAGGGCGACCTGCTCATAATCGACAGGGCGAAGCTTGTCACGAAGAACTCACTCGTCGTGTACGAGAGCGAAGGGCAGTTCGTCATCGGCAGGGCATTCACAGTAAAGAAAGGGGCTGTCATAACGGGAGCCGTCACCAACGTCATCCATACGGTGAAAGAATCATGATTTTCCATGCAGACGGCAACTCGTTCTATGCCTCGTGCGAGCAGATTTTCCGCCCAGACTTAAGGGGTAAGCCCGTCGCAGTTCTCTCCAACAACGACGGTATTGTCATCGCGCTGAACAAGGAAGCAAAGGCGACCGGGATAAAGCGCGGAGATCCTTTCTTCCGCGTCCGGGATATCTGCGTTGGCAAGAACGTCGCCGTCTTCTCCAGCAACTACACGCTTTACGCTGATATATCAAGGCGCATAACTTCCATATACATGGAATACGCGCCGGATATCGAGGAATACTCAATCGATGAGTCGTTCCTTTTCTTTGATGACTGCAATTTCTCTAAAAAAGAGTGGTACGAAATCGGGATGGAGCTTAAACGTCGGGTGTACAAAGAGGTCGGAATGCCCATCTGCGTGGGCGCGGCCCCAACAAAGACCCTCGCAAAGCTTTACAACAAGAACGCCAAGGAGCACGGTGGCGTATACGTCTATGACGAGAACGAGGTGGACAGCCTGCTTGAAAAAACAGACTGCGGCAAAATCTGGGGGATAGGGGCTGCTAGGGCAGAAAGCCTGAGACATCATGGAATAAAGAACGCGCTCATGCTCAAGCACATGCCGCTTTATGATGCAAGAAAGCTCATGACGCTGCAGGGGTTCGCCACTGTTCAGGAGCTTAACGGCATTTCGTGCATAGACAAAATCACAAGGGAAAAGAAAGAGGTCATAACGTCAAGCAAGCAGTTCTCAAAGCGGATATACGACATTCCGACCCTGGAATGCGCAATAGTCCAGTACGCCGAGCTTGCGGTGGAAAGGCTCCGTCAGCAGGATTCCGAGTGCGGAGCGGTCAGCATCTACATATCAACATGCAACTATTACTCCGACAATCCCGACGAGCAGTACTCGAACGGCGCTATCATCAAACTGCCACGGATGACGAGCTACACTCCGGATATCGTCGCGGCGGCTCGCGCAATCCTTCCGCACATTTTCAGGGCGGGCTACGGCTATAAGTCCATCCTTGTCACGCTTATGGACATTTATCCCGCCGCCTTTCAGGGGAACTTGTGGATAGACCCAAGGGAAGACATCAAGAAACGGAGCTTCATGGAAAGCGTGGATTCGATAACCCGGAAATACGGACGCGGCTCCATAACCCTCGCCAAAGGTTTCGAGAAGCAGGGGTGGGAGATGAAAAGGAACTTCCTAAGCCCATGCTGGACTACAAGATATCAGGATATTCCGAAGGTGTATTAAGTCATTTCGCCTGGTGTTTTTTGTTGCAGAAAACATTACAGAGACGATTTTTCCGTCATTTCAAAAAGAATTGGTTATTTCAGCAGATTTTTTTTGATCCCAATATTTTGCTATTGCGGCTGTATAAGTTTTATGCAATGACCGGACATTATCGTCGGACATTCTCAAACCCGGAGGTCGTAGGTTCAAGTCCTACTTCTGCTATACTGCTAATTCTAAATGTAATATTGAATTAGCGCTACTGTCAATCCCAATTAGTAAGGCTTGGCGTAGACAATTCACTGATTTTAAGCAACGATTTTAAGCAAATCGATTGTCACAAAGTGAGGTGCCTATGACCAGGCCTTATTCGTTATTTAAGAAGTCCAACGGTTATTATTATGTACAATTCTTACTAGCCGATGGATCCCGTTCACAAAACAAATCTACTGGTACAAAAGATCGTAAAGAAGCAGAATCCATTGCTATGAGATGGGCTGTCCTTGGCGATATACCAGAACGTATCAATTCAAAAGCAGAGAAAGCAAAATCTCAATCTGTAGACAGAATCAGTTTCTTTAATTCTATGTCTACCTATGACTTTTCTCCTGAAGAAATCGACAAGATGATTTCTATCATGCAGAAAAGAGGATTCATTCTTTCTGCTGTAAAACCCAACTCAAAACAAAGTATTCCTATCGAAGAGTTTTTGGATGAGTTCTGGAATTATGAAAAATCACCTTATGTCCAGGAACTTGCTCTTGAAGGAAAAATTCTTTCACGCTCTCATGTAAAAAATGAAAGAAGCCGTGTAGAAAATTACTGGATTCCCAAACTCAAAGGAAAATGTATTGGTTCTATCACAAACGATATGCTTAAGGATATTGTTTCAGATAAGAAAATTCAAAAACTTGCCGGAAAAACTATTAATGGAATTGTTGAATCAATTACAACGCCTCTCAAATGGGCAATGAAAAATCAGTATATCGAAAACATCACTTTTTACGGTCTTAAACGTCGTAACACAAAGAGTGAGGAAAGGGCTATTCTCACCATGGAAGAAGCAGATAAGGTTATGAATATCGGCTGGGAAAATGATAAGGCAAAACTTGCCAATAAACTTGCAATGCAAACAGGAATGCGTGCAAGTGAAATTCGAGGTTTAAGAATTTGTGATATTCATGCTGAAGGTATTATTGTTGATCATGCATGGGACCGTTACGCAAGGGCTAATAAATGTTGTAAGAATGGAGAAGCCCGACAAATTCCTATTCCAATTTCAAAAGAACTTAGAGAAGAACTCTTGTTCCTCGGAAAACTTAATCCATTCTGCGAAACAGATAAAGCTTATATTTTCTGCAGCGATAAATGCAATTCTCCTATGGATAATTCTGGCTGGGTAAAATATTTACGCCGTGCGCTCGAAAAGATTGGATATGAAAATCCAAATGATATTGTATTCCATTCATGGAGACACTTCTTCTGTTCCCGAATGTTGGACGTTATCCCTGATAAGCGAATTGTTATGGCATTAAGTGGACATAAAACCTCTGCAATGCTTGATCATTATGCAAAGCATCTTGAAGATGAAAAAACTCTGGAAATTGTTCGTCAGGCAATGAAAGAACTCTTTGGTGATAATGAACAGGATTCTGTTGATAATGCTGCAAAACAGGCATTCAAAGATAAAATCTCAGCATAGGATTAAGGTGAATAAATGAGTATTTTTGGAAATAAGAATAAAAAAGCTAACGATAAAGACAATGCAAAAATCAAACTGGTTGAGGTAAGTCTGCTGCATTTTGACAGGGACTTTAAGAACGTGTTCCAGCAGGAAAATGATAAGGTTGCAGAGATAGCGAACGATATGAGGGCCAATGGATTTGATAAGTCCAGGCCAATTATCGTAACTGAAGCCTATATCATTGTTGATGGACATTCACGTTTTATGGCAGCAAAGAAAGCGGGGCTCGAAAAAGTGCCTGTAATTATCAAAAAGTTTGATAGTAGAGATGAGACAATTGAATATGAGTATAAGATGCAGCTTAATTCTAGACGATTGACGGATGGAGAATATTTTGCAGCATTTCTGAAGCTTGATGAAATACGCCGTTCAAATCCTAACGCACAAGGCTCTTCTGATGAGGCAATTGGCCGTCAGCTTAATAAATCTGCACGCCAGGTTTGCAAAATGCGAGAGATTGCTAAGAAGGCGGATGCTTCACTTCTGGAGAAGATTCAGAACGGGTCGATTTCTATAAATAAAGCATATGAATTGATAAAAGCGGCAGAGGCTAAGAAGAAGGCGGGAGAAGTTGAACTTCCAACTGAAAATGTATCTAACACCGGAAAAGGCATCAATTCTGATTCTTTTAAGCTTGGTGTTTTGTTTGTTTTATCAGAACTTGAAAAAGGCCGAAAGAAAGGTCAGATTCTGAAGGATAAGAGGATTGCTAAGCTGGATCTTGGAGAGTTGAATCTTTCTAACGAAGATGTTCAGCGGATTTCACAGAGATTTGGAATAGCTTAAATCTAACTCGGTTTAACTCGGTAAACCGAGTTAAACTGAACATGGGAAATACTACATATTCATGGTATAATATAACTATGAATGGAACTAAAACATTAGAAAGACCAAAATTCTTAGAAGGTGTTGAGCTTCCTAACTCGTACTATGAAACTCCAGATCCATATAAATCTGCACCTTC
>JAIKVO010000092.1 GCA_024685655.1 Treponemataceae bacterium | reverse complement strand
TCAGGCAAGAAATGCTCCGTGGGCGACATAGTTTTGCAGGACGGAACGACAGTAAACCCAACGTCATATAAAGAAGATTCAAGAAACCCGGCAATCGGCGTAATTGCGTTCTTCAAGGACGAGAATTACACAGGTTCATCTGATGTTGGATCTCAGCGCGGCAATGTTGAGGATGCTGTTATCCTCGGTATAAAACGTGATATAAAGCCTCTTATTGTTCCTGAGAAAAAAGCGACATTCTACCGTGATGACAACGATTCATCAGATGATATGCTTTCTTATATCCCGATATATGATGTGCTTCAGGATAGACAGGAACACAGTTTAATCTTCGGTGGAAAATATTACGAAAACTCATATATCGATGACGGAGCAAATAATTACGCAATTATAAAAGCTGCAATTGATGAGACTGTCGCCACAAATCCTGACTTCAAGCAGTTCGGTAAAATTTCATACCCTGCGTTCGAGGTTGCCGAAAACTACGGCGTTACGAACAACATAAAGGGAACGTTCAGAACTGGTTGGTTCATCCCGACAGACAAAGAAAGCTCCTTCCTTGAAGGTAATAAAACGACGATAAACTACGCGCTTTCAAAAATAAAGGGTGCGGATACGTTTGCAACAAGCGAGGATTATGTTGCAAATGTTTATAATGGAGAGAATCAATATGGCACAAGATGCATCAGAAGTTCCACTCCATTCGGAAGTGACAATAACTTTCTTACGTCCAACACTGGCAGACGTTTTTATGATTTTGTATGGAATGCTGGCCTTGTATATTGCATCAGAAACTACGCGGATATAGACGCTGCGTACAGCGGTCGTCCCGTCAACGCAATTGCATCGGGAACTTATGGTGAAAAGCCGCAGGCAAATGCTGTCGGTGACATAGTTTTCTCAGATGGCAGTGCGACCGCGCTAAGAAGCAATCTTATTCTGACTAAAGAGCAGAAAAAGGCTGTCATGGCTGTTGGTGTTTATATTGGTGACGGGTACATTGGCGAAGACGGCTACCTTTATGTGGCTTCCGTTTACCGTAAAAACTCTGTTTCTATCATTAACGATGAGCTTGGACAAATAAAGAACGCAGAAAAAGTTCCTTCCATACCGGTAAATGAATACAATACGCTGATTTTGCAATACGGCAGCCTTCCAGAGACGCCTCATTTCTATCCGTTTACAGGAACGATAAACGACGGCAACAAAATTTGGGAAACAATAAAAAATGCGTATTCGTGGGCGACAGGCGAGAAAGACCGCAGCGGAAACTACATAAAAGGATTCCTTCCGTTCATATATGCGGACTCATATGGTTCCGGAAACATGTTCATATACGAGATTAAGAAAGGCTCGGCTTATAATCCGGATGCCTGGAATATTGCTGCAACAAAGCAGTATGGCAGCTATGCGGTTACTACGCCGAAACTTGGCAGCAATTATTCAAGCGGTTGGTTTATTCCGTCATATGCTGAGAACGCTATGGCTCTGTCAAGCATCGGCAAATTCAGGGAGCTTTTTAGAGTCATAACAGAATCTGATGTAGGAAGCTGCTATTCGAACCGAAGCCTTTATTTTAATACCCTTACATCAGGTTTGCAGCTGCAAGACAGCTGGGAAACTATGTCTCCTGATGTAGTTTTCCATAAAGCTTCTAAAGTTTATAACGATGATTTGTCTCTTTCTCCGGACGCGTATGGTCCAGAACGCTGTTATATTGGCGACGTAGTGCTTATGGACGGTTCTTTCGTGCGTAATGAATTGTACGAGCCGAACCCAAAGAACCCGGCGGTGGGTATAGTGGCGTTCTTTAAGGATAAATATGGCAATAATTCTTATAATTTAATGAGGGTGTACCAATCGTCAGAAAACTCTGATTTTACTGGTCCAAAAAAGGATGCCGTTATCCTTGGTATAAAGAGCTTTGACGGAACATGGCAGGAGGCAAATGCGTTCGCTTCGAATTACGGAACGAAAAACGGTATTACGGGTATATACAGAAAAGGTTGGTATATTCCGTCCGTTGACGACACGATGAATATGCTCGAAGATATTCTTAGCAGGTGTCTTTCAACAATTGGATTCACCGTCGATGATGCTGAGACCGGTTCATTCGATAGCACTAACAAATCGTTCCGTATATGGACTACGACTGAAAAGGCGGACGAAATTGTCTTCGGTTATAACAATAATAACGTAAGTAGTAACGCTTATACATGGAAAAAGAATGAGGTTCATGCGACACGCGTGCTTCATGATTACGTAGAACCTGTAACGTTCGTTGCCACTGAGGAACTTGTTACCGACAGAAACAATCCGTACAAGGTTGGCGATATAGTTTTGCAGGACGGAAGCATCGTTTCGGCGAGCAGCTACAAGGCGAACGCGAGAAACCCCGCTATCGGCGTTATAGCGTTCTTCAAAGACGCGAAATTCCCCAACGCTGGCGACTATGGCTCACGTACTGGAACAAAAGAAAACGCCTACATCATAGGAGTGAATCAGAAACGCGGCGTTATATCGTGGGCTTCAAGCGGAGCGCAGGGGCTTTCTATGCAGAAGGAGCTTCAGACATATCCGTCCATGATGGGACTTGGTGCGGCTAACACGGCGACGTTCTATCCCGGAAGCGACAACGACGGAAGCGACAACTGGCAAAAGCTTTGCGCCGCCGTTTCTGACGAGAACAGGTCAGGTAGATACCCTGCTTTTGAGTTCGCCGCCTCTTACGGAAAGACTGCCGGTATTACAGGAACCTACTCTAGTGGCTGGTATGTGCCGACACTCGCGGAGCTAGCCTATGTGTACAGGAACAAACGCCTTATAAACGAGAGCATTGAGCTTATAGACATGACGATGTGCATTGGCGGTGCGGTATACATAACCTCTTCGCAGCTTTCATTCGAGGGAGAAGGCACATACGTTGTGAATGGATTTAATGGCAACATTGAGCTAGAAGGAAAATATAATTTGGGCTTTGGAGGTCACGGTGTTGTTGTAATCCGACCGCTTAGTATGGCTGTAAAAACACCGGAGCAGTGGAAAGAGCCTGTCGTTCAGAGCAAGACTGCTGAAAACGCTGCTCTTAAGCCATCTTCTGGTACGCTTATTGGAAAGAAGCCGTACCCAGATGCCATTGGTGACATTATTTTCAGCGACGGAAGCGCGACTGCTTTCACAAATAACTTGTACTTGACTAAAAAAGAGAAAAAAGAAGCCGTAGCAGTCGCGGCGTTCATTGGTGACGGTAAGATAGGCGAAAAAGGCAAGATTTATGGACTCTCGCTTTCATCGAGCGGTAAGTGCGGCTATTACGACAGTAGCTCAAGGTTTTTGAATATTTCATCCTGGTGCACAGGTTTTGGAAAAAACATGATTTGGAGCGCGTCAGAAATATTCGACGGTCCTAGAATCAACGGATGTTATCCGAACGGCAAGATAATCGGTGAGAATGAGGATCAATACTACAAAGTTTCGTACTTTACAGGCGATGTCGACGGAAGCGACAACTGGGATGCGCTCTGCAAGTCAGATCCTTATGGAGCTTTGAACGCTGAGTCCATATATCCTGCTTGGAATTTCGTAAAGAATTTGGGCGACGGATGGTATTTGGCAAGCACAGCTGAGCTTTGGATGATAGACAAAAACAGGGTACTTATAAACAATGCCCGTCTTGCGACCGGATACGAGGCTTTTGACGGTTCATGGAGTTCTTCATTCACAGGAAATGAGGCTTATCCGGCATGTACAGCTGGAAACGGCGGTTTCGGCGATCATCAGTATGGAACATACTATGAGGATGAAGCATATGGACTTTACGCATTTGATATGTGCAGAAATATTTTCGGCAACGCCGCATATTAGAGTTTTCGTTGAGTGCGCAACTCACAATAACGTGAAATAAGATGCTTTATAGTATTTTTGGAGGAGAAGAGAAATGAGTTCCAAACTAAAGAAAGTAAGTATAATACTTGCTGTGGTATGTGTCATAGGTCTTGTGCTGCTTTCAGGGCTTATTGACAGAATAGCTCGTAACCGTTTCCGCGAGGAAGCTTACACAGACATGGAAATGGTTGCGCGTGTAAAGAGCGCTAGTTTTGAAACTTCCATGAATGAGCAGCTGACGCTCGTTCTTCAAATGATGAAAATGCCTTCCATAAAGGCTTACCTTATTAATCCTGATGACGAATCACTTCGCGATGCGGCATTTAGAGATCTGGCGACTTTCAAAGATTCGTTCAAATCAAAATCAATTTTCTGGGTTTCAGACACAAATCATGAATTCTGGAGCGATATGGAGTTCGGTTATATCGTCAATCCTGACAATCCTGATGAATATTGGTACAACATGACGATGTACGAAACGGATGTCTATAACTTCAACATAAACTACAATCCGAGCCTTAAACAGACGAACCTTTGGGTAAATGCCGTTGTAAAAGACAATGGGAAACCTATCGGTATAATCGGAACAGGTATCCCACTTACCAATATGATCGCCGAAATGTATGACGGACTTGATCCTAGAGTCACAATGTATCTTTATAATGACGGAATGGAAGTCACAGGTGCGCTTGATGACTCAATCGTAGAGAAAAAACAACACATTCAGGACATTCTTCCACAAATTGCTTCTATAAATAGTATTCCTAAGGAAATTACCTTTGAGACGATAAAGCACACGGAATATTTGCTTGCTCCAATGAAACTTGTCGGCTGGCATATGATTCTGTTCAAGGAATACACGGCAAACGATTATTTTGAATACGGTCTTGTCGCCATTATTTCAGGAATAATTGCAGCAATCGTCGTAATCGTTCTTGCCGTCCAGATTGTGACGATGGTAAACCAACTTACGGTTTTGAACGAGGCGGTGAAAGACTTAAGTTCTGGAAACGCAGACCTGACGAAGCGCGTAACGCTTAGAGGCCGTTCTATTTTCCGTGTTTTTGGAGACCTTGTTGAGAACGAGAATAAGTTCATAGAGAAACTTCAAGGTATAATCGGGAATCTTAAGTCTTCGGAGCAAAATTTGAGTTCCGTTGGTTCGAATATGGCGGACAGTACGCAGAATACTGCATACGCTATCGACCAGATTATCTCGCACATTGATTCTGTACATGGCAAAATCACGCAGCAGACCGAGAATGTTCAGGAAACGGCAGGAGCTGTAAACCAGATTGCGGCGAATATCGATTCTTTGGAAAGGATGATCAGGCAGCAGGCGGACGGTGTTACGCAGGCTTCCTCCGCAGTTGAAGAGATGATAGGCAACATTCAGTCTGTAAATGCATCGGTTGATAAGATGGCGTCATCGTTCGCACAGCTGGAGCAGCAGTCTCGTGAAGGGCAGCAAAAACAGGCCGCCGTAAACGAAAAGATTCTTCAAATTGAAGAGAAGTCAAAAACCCTTCAAGAAGCAAACCAGGCTATTGCAAGCATAGCGAGCCAGACTAACCTGTTAGCTATGAACGCCGCAATCGAGGCGGCTCATGCGGGAGAGGCAGGAAAGGGATTCGCCGTCGTCGCTGATGAAATACGCAAACTTTCGGAGACTTCTACGGCGCAGTCAAAGACAATCGGCGAGCAGCTAAAGAGCATACAGACTTCTATTATAGAAGTAGTTACTGGTTCTCAAGAATCAAGCAAGGCATTCACAAGCGTTTCTGGCGAGATTGACAAAACAAACCAGATTGTCAACGAAATCAAGGTTGCCATGACAGAGCAGAACGAAGGCTCTAAGCAAGTTATAGAAACATTGCGCGTCATGAACAGAAGTACGTCGGAGGTAAGCAGTTCCGCACAGGAAATGATTGAAGGAAACAAGCTCATTTTCAAGAATATCGCGGATTTGCAGGACTCTTCGGGCATTATGAAGGTAAAGATGGATGAGATGTCCTCAGACGCAAAGAAAATAAGCGAAAGTGGTTCGGAGCTTTCCGAAATTGCGGACAAGATGAAAGACTCAATCCATGAAATCGGCGGTCAAATCGATCAGTTTACAGTGTAGATTTGGTTTGTCGGTCGTCGTGCCGTTTCAAAACGCAAACTGCACTGTAGTATGTACCAGCTGGGCGTTGCGGGCGAAATTGGAAAGTGCTTTGCCCGCAGGGTGGGTAGCGAAAAGACCGGAACGAGTCGTACGGTTTTCGTGCGACGAGTGAGGACTTTGGAGCGTAGGGCGGGGCTCCGCCCTTCAAAAGGCTTTATACTGCTTGAAACGACACGCATAATCCTGTAGCATTTGTGCATGAAAAACAAAAAACTCGTAACATTCGCTGCATCCGCTGGGCTTTTGCTCGTCACGATAATCTGGGGCGCGGCGTTTGCAGTTGTCAAAAACTCACTCGACTACGTGCCGCCAATATACATGATGGCGTTCCGCTTTACAATCGCGGGCGTGGTGATGTCTCTCGTTTTCATAAAGAAACTTATTCGCATAAAAAAAGAAGAGCTCATTCACGGCGTTGGCATCGGTGTGTTTCTTTTCCTTGCGTATGCGTTCCAGACAATCGGCTGCAACTACACGACGGCTGGCAAAAACGCGTTTCTCACGACTATTTACGTTATCCTCGTTCCGTTCCTAAACTGGATTCTTATAAAACGCCGCCCGGATATTTTCAGTGTCATCGCCGCAGCACTTTCAATTACCGGAATCGGGCTTTTGTCGCTCGAAGGCATTGAAGGCGCACTTTCCATGAATAAAGGCGACGTACTCACGCTTATCTGCGGCTTCTGCTACGCGCTGCAAATAATATTCATAGCACGGTGGTCACAGAACGATGATCCGGTGCTGCTCGCCATTCTTCAGATTATCGTAGCCGCGCTCTTGTCGTGGATAACGGCTCCTTTCATAGACGGCGACATGAACTGGAGCGTCCTTGGCAACAGTGACGTAATTCTGAGTATGCTTTATTTGGGGCTTCTCAGCACGATGGTGGCGTTCGCGCTGCAGACTATCTGCCAAAAGTACCTTGCGCCGTCGCTCGCAGCTCTTTTAATGTCCTTTGAGGCTGTTTTTGGCGCGCTTTCGGGCGTAATCTTCCTTGGCGAAGTCATTCCTCCGCGCGGAATCGTGGGATGTGCGCTCATGTTCTTTGCGGTCGTCCTGAGCGAAACAAAATTCTCGTTCCTCCGAAGGAAAAAATAAGGAATTCAGGCTGGGGAGAGCAAAACCCCTGCGCGGTTTGGCGGGCATCTCTGACAATCAAAATGTACCACGGTCAGTGTATTCTGTCATTCAACTACTAGTTGAATGACAGAACCAAGTGTTTTCATGGTATAATCAGCATGTGTCAGTAAGAAAGGAATTATTACCGTTTCCGGAGACTGATGAAGAATTGATTACAGAGTTGCTGTCTGCAACTGACACGTTTTCGATGCATCTATGGAAATGATATTATTCGTTGGTCTTCCTGGATGTGGAAAATCAACATACTACAAACAACATTTTTTCAATACTCACCTAAGAATCAGTAATGATTTACTGAAAACAAAGAATCGTTCTGATCTCTTACTCGATTTTTGTTTCGAAACAAAAATGTCTTTCGTAGTCGATAACACAAACACCACAAATAAAGTCCGCAGTAAGTTTATTCAGGCTTGTGATGAAGCTGCAACAAAACAAAAAGAAGCTATCAAAAAGATTTGCTATTTCTTTGATTGTGATTCAAAAATCTGCCTTGAACGAAATGAAAAGCGAACTGGTAAAGATAGAGTTCCAAAACAAGCTATTTTTTCAAAGGCAAAAGAGTATGAAGTACCGACACTTAATGAAGGTTTTGATGAATTGAATATAATAGATTCAAATGGAAGCATAATATCAGCAGAATATAGGAGGAGTGTAGAAAATGAAGTTTTCAGAACTTGATGAAAAAATGAGAGTTTTTGAAACTGCAAGTGACCGTTGTGTTTTACCTGGTATCTATATGGTAGCGCGTTTGGACGGAAGACACTTCCACACTCTCACCAAAGAATCAGGAGATTTTGAAGCTCCGTTTGATGAAAAGTTCCGTGACCTCATGGTTAACACAACAATTCATCTGATGACAGAATCCGGTTTTAATTTCATCTACGGCTATACCGAAAGCGATGAGATTTCTTTGTTGTTTCTTCTTGAATCAGAGGACTTTGGAAGAAAAACAAGAAAGCTTAATTCTATCTTAGCTGGAGAAGCTTCTGCAAAGTTCTCACTTCTTTATGGAAAACTCGGTTCCTTTGATTGCAGAATCAGTGAACTTCCAAAAAAAGATAATGTCATAGATTATTTCCGTTGGCGAAATGAAGATGCTAATCGTAACGCCTTAAATGCATGGTGTTACTGGACGCTCAGAAAAGAAAACAAGACAAAGGTGCAGGCAACTAAAGCAATAAATGGACTTACCACCGCAGATAAAAACGAGCTTCTCTTCCAGCGTGGCATAAACTATAATGATTTACCTCTCTGGCAAAAACGCGGAGTTGGCTTTTACTGGAAAACAATTGAACGTAATGGAGCTGAACGCCGTGAGCTTGTGACTGATATGGAATTACCTATGGGCGAAAAATATGGAGAGTTTATTAAAACTCTTTTGTAATTTTTCAACTGCAAGTTGAATGACAGCTGAACAAACCTGTGCTATCTTGAGAATTGCGGAGGGAACTTCCTTTTGGAAACCCACCGTATTTAAGAACAGCCCGAGATTGCGCAAGGGGGCTTTTGTAGCTGGCAGCACGGCGCCCTGTCCTGTTCTTCATTTTTTGCTTGTCTTGCCTAGTATTTGTCTCCTTAGTCGATTGGAGACTTATGGACTACAAATTCTAGGTAATGTACAATCCGTTTAGTCTTTCTATAAGTCGCAGCGAACTTTGATTAGATGTGCGTATGAAAACCTCTCCTTGGCATGTAACATGGGGTAATAAAATGAATGTTCTTTAATACAATTATGAAAGAAAAACTATTTATCTTTGAGCCAGATTATGAAGAACTCATTTATGATACAGACAGAGAAGTTTGTTATTATGATGAAATTTATTCATCAGATAATGGAACTATAAATTTAGATATTCCAGGTTTAAAAGAGTGGCTAGGTAAATATGTTGAGGAAGTTCTTATTCCATGTGAAACAGGAAAAACGACTATAGACGGAATCAATAAAACTTTCGATTGGAAAACTTTTCATGAACAAGGAATTAAGTTTGCAAAAGAAGTTAAGAAACTTCTTCCTGAAAACATTCGTTTAAAATACAGCGCACCTTTTGAAGACCACTCTGGTATTATAAAAGACGATTTTTTCATCTAGTTTTTAAGGAGACAACAATGTCAATTTCCATGAATATCCACGAAGCAATTATCTTCGCAACGCTCAAACATCAGAACCAGAAGCGGAAGGGGACTGAAATCCCCTACATCGTTCATCCGATGGAAGTAATGCAGCTTCTTACTGCAGAAGAATTGCCGGAAGAAATCATTATCGCCGGAATTCTGCACGACACTCTGGAAGATACCGACACCAAACCTGAAGAAATAGAACAGAAGTTCGGCAGGGCAGTTTTGGATATAGTCCTTACAGAAAGCGAGGATAAATCAAAAACTTGGCGTGAACGCAAGCAGCACACAATAGATTGTTTGCAAAAAGACACAATGGCGACAAAGCTCGTCTGCTGTGCCGATAAGCTTTCCAACATCAAAAGTATGTATGCCGACTTAAAAACGCAGGGTGAAAAACTTTGGGAACGCTTCAACGCTCCCAAAGAAGATATTAAGTGGTATTACGAATCAATCGTGAATGCACTTACAGACCTTGCAAAGTATAGGATGTATGGAGAATTCCGCGAAACTGTGAAAGCGGTTTTTGGAGATTAGTTTTCAACTACAAGTTGAATGACAGCCTGATTCTTTCCCTGGTATAATTAAACTGTAATCAGGAGGAAATCATGGCAAAAGAAGAAATCAAATATTACCTTGATGATAACGGTGGACTTTGGAAAATGAATGGCTCGGAACATTTATTTTTTTCAAGAAAAACATTTGAATGGGTCAAAGCTGCAATCTTTTTTATTTTGCCATGTTGGGAACAACTTCCCTGTGAACAAGTTGAACAAAAACTTGAATACTTAAAAAGTCTTGGCAAAGATGAATGGGAAAGAACTCCAATCCGTTACTTCTCAAATGATAATGATGATGTTTTTGCTATAGATTTATACGGTAATGAATATTATGTTCTTGCAGACATGTCTTTAAAACCTGCTAACAAAGGGACTGTTGACTGTATGTGGGACGGTCTTTCAAAAGAAGAAGCAGAATCATTTGTAGAAAAAGAATACAAAGAAGAAAAATGGGTTTTAGCTGGGTCGGGGTCAAAATTGACTCGTTATATTGGAGATTATGAAGGAATAATCTGGCTTGGTGACTATCAGGGCGGACTTCCAAAAAGCAAAATTGGATATCGGTCAGAGGTAATACATGATGATGGAATGAGCGACCCTGCACTAGTTGCTTTCTTTGAGTCAGATTCAATCGATGAATTAAAAAAGATGACTGAATTCCGAATGAACAGAGGTTCTGTAATTATAGAATAAATAATGAAGGATATATGACGCTAGAAGAACGTGAGAAAAATATCTGTGAAACTGTAAAGGCGGTTTTTTGAGATTAGGTTTCAACTACAAGTTGAATGACATGAAGCTTTACACATGTTGTTTTAATTATGGTGATGATGAACCGGCATATTGGGGAACAGTAGTTCTGGTTGAGGGCTAATAGTTCTGATTGAGGGCGAAAGTCCAAAAGCGGGAAGCCGCAAGGCGACACAGGCACTGGTATGTTGAGGCCGCTATCTGGGGAGTACCGCGAAAACTCCCCCGCCTTGCAGAGGGTGAAAGGTATTCTGTAAGTGCCTTCAAGAGCAGAAATCTTATGGTCATCCCTAAAAGAAGGAATCCATAAGGAATACCGCTTACTGGCGTTAATGATCGATCGTGGGGGTTGCGGTCCACGGAAGGCGCTTTTATTTTCATGCGGAGAGCAACTATGAAAAACTTTCAGCTTGTATTTACAAACTGTGAAGCCGGTTGGATAGATTTTGATATTATCTACAAAAATAAAACATTTTCTCATTACTGTTTCAGCTATTGGTTATCGTCGCCTGCTGATTTATTAAGATGGGCAGAAAAAATCTATAATGGGAATTATTCAGAGTTTGCAAATGATTCAGAAGGGTGGGAATGGTATTTTGATTATGATGGAGAATATCTGACAATAGCTGATACTTTGGATTTAAAAGATGACAATCCAGAAGTTGAAAAACATATTCGTTTTCATTTTAAGATTGATAAAAACGAACTTTGTAAAACAATTTATCAATCCATTAAAACATTCCAAAAATCAAAACTCTACCAACCGCGCGAATGGGAGTCTTTGTTTCTTTCTCAGATTTTAGAAAAGATTTATGGCACTGTTGGAAATGGCATCAATATTATTTCAAAGATGACCCTTGCTAATATAATCGAAGATATAAAATCTAAAGACACATATCATGAACTTGGATTTTATATAACTGGCTTTTTTGATGAAAGGGACAATAGTGAATATGATTCATCACCCGAAGAAAGACGTAAGGAAATAATAAGAAACTGGCTTGATAATACCTACGATTACAGGGGATTTGATGGCGAGTCGTTATCAAACATCAAATCTGATTTGTTTGAGAAGGTTTTTTCAACTACAAGTTGAATGACAGCTGAACAAACCTGTGCTATCTTGAGAATTGCGGAGGGCAGTTCTTTTTGAACACCCACCGTATTTAGGAACAGCCCGAGATTGCGCAAGGGGGCTTTTGTAGCTGGCAGGACGGCGCCCTGTCCTATTCTTCAATTAGTGGCTTGTCCAGTATTCTTACCTTGTGTGAAACTGGTTTGAAGCAAGTCACTTGCGGTTGCAGGTAATGGAGAGCCTTCCTGTGTAAAAGAATTAGGGACAAC
>JAIKVO010000074.1 GCA_024685655.1 Treponemataceae bacterium | reverse complement strand
CTCTCGGCGACAAGCAGTCAGAGTTCGACATCAACTGCAAAATCGACGGCAAAATTGCGAACGTGGAGATGCAGGGCAGCAACAGCCAGGGCGATTACGGCAAACGCGCGGAGTATCACGCGGCGCACGTCCTTAACCACTACACCCCGAAAGGCATGAAGTGGCAGGATATCCCGCAAGTCTTCCAGATTTCAGTGCTGAACTTCGTTTTCGACCCCGAAGAAAAGCACTGCGTAAACTACTACTGCTTGCGTAATGAGGGCGGACGCGTTAATTCACGTACTCTAAACGTCATTTTCATGGAGCTGCCGAAAATCGCACAGCTTGATGACGACATCAATTCATTGACACCGGCTGAAATGTGGGGTAAATTCTTCTTGTACGCATCTGATGAAGAGAAGCAGGATTACATCATAGAGCTTGTAAAGGCGAACAGGGGGATAAAGATGGCATTCACAGTTTTAAAGAACGTCAGCCAGGACGAGCTTAACTGGTATCACGAGACACGCTACTGGATGCATGTCTCCGACGAGCTTTCTATGAAAGAAGCCGCACGGCGCGAAGGGTTTGCTGAAGGCAAACGCGAAAAAGCCGTGGAAGACGCTCGAAACTTTCTTGCGAAAGGCATAAATCCAGAAATCATAGCAGAATGCACCGGACTCCCAATTAAGCAAATCAGCGAGCTAGCAAGCCAACACAGCTGATTGAGTTGACTTGCTTACGAAACAACTCACCCCCCTTTGCGCTAGCTGACACTTTACAACTTCACTAAAAAGACGTATAGCATATATGACACTTGCGGTAAAAAAGCAAGTGATTTTTTCGGGCACACCCGACCGTAGTTATGCCCTTGCGCTAGTTGTCGATGCAGATGGCGGGAACGACACCAATACCAGTATTATGTACATTCTGCTGTTGTCCTGCACCTCCGTTTTCATTGACGTATCGGGCTTGTCCATTGGCACTGCCAGGAGAACGTAGCCACCATGCTCCGATATTATCTGCGGTCTGCCATGAACCTGAGATGCCTTTGAGATTATCTCCTGTGGCTCTTGCAAAATCAGTAGTATGTCGTATTCCAGAGCCAGCTACGTTAAACCCATAATCACTTGACGAAGCTTCTTCTGTACTCAACAAGAATACCTTGTTGTTTGCTATTGCATCACTGCCTACCATTACCGTCGTATTCACAATTTGGTCCTGTACAGAACTCGTGAATGCAGTTTGCACGAAACCTTTTCCAACGAAATCCTTGCATTCCACATTTATGTCATATTTTATTCCATTCAGATACGCCCTGATTCTGCTATGCTCATAATTATTTGCATGAACAGTTATATTAACTGAGCTTCCGTGGTCCTGTCCACTATTATAAAAATAGATATTATAAAGTATATTCTCCGCTAGCAGAAGCTTCTTTCCTGTTCCGTTGTAGTTTGTCGTAAGTACGCGCCACTTAACAGGCTCAACCTTGAAGTATTTGTAGCTTGTGCCGCCCTGAGCAACAGTCGTTCCGTCGCTGTACGTGTAGTCAGCTGCATGAGCATATTCCTTTTGCTTAACGTACCATGCTCCATCGCTTCCATAATAGTAGGTGAACGCACCAATTACCTTGGAAACACTTTCATCGACTGTTACGCCGGATGCTATTATAGTCTGAGGGAATTCGCCAAAGTACATATAAGTTGCGGTCGTGCCGGCTGTTCCGTCAGTACCTGACGAAAGTTGTACCGGCATTTTGGTTGTACGCACAACGCGGAATCCGTCACCGTTACCATGGCTAAATGGATTATCATCATAACCTATGTAACTAAGCTTACAATGACCATCACCCCTAGAAAAATTTCCACCACGAGCGTAACGTTCATAAGTTGCAGCTGATGAATCCCAATCACAGCACCTATCCCAGCACCACTCCCATACGTTACCGCCCATATCGAATATACCAAGACCGTTAGCGGCCTTTTTCTTTACTTCGTGAGTACTTCCATTTTGGCCGGCCCCATACCAAGCCACATCACTCGCTGTATTGCTGCCGCTGTATATGAATTGAGTTCCTGTAAGCCCGTTACCGCCACGGGCTACGTACTCCCACTCCACAATAGTCGGCAGACGGTAGCCGTCCGCATTAAAATCACATACAACTGCGTTCCAAGTAGCGTTATTCGATTCAGGAACTTCGCCCCAGGCAGCCGGATCCATCGAGCCATTTATCGTATAGCACGGTGTTAGACCTTCGAAAATACTTCGCTTATTGCAGTAAACTAGCGTTTTATACCAGCTTACCCTCTCGACAGGGCGGTTTGACTGAGTGTCACCGCCAGAAGGTTCCTTTCCGCTCGAACCATTAAAACAACTTGTATTATTTTCCATGACAGCCACGAACTCTGACTGTGTTACTTCATGGTTACACACAAGCAAGTTCGGAATCGTAAAAGTTCTTCCATCTTTGAACACTGCCGAAGCCGTATCACCAGTACCTATCTGCCCGCTTATCGTCGCGCCCGCAACAGCCACAAATCCTGCAGGAACAGAAGATGAACTTGAAGGAACGCTTCCTGCTAGTTCGAATTCCGCGTCGTATGAAACGCCTTTATACGTCGCAACAGCGTGGAGCGCGTAAGAAACGCCTCCATAAATCGGTACAGACAGCGGCAACGAAAACCATGCATTTCCCGCCATCGGATTTATCGCCGTCGCTGGAATTGTCTTAACAACCCTGCCATTGCAAAGCAGCTCGAAACCCCACGTAATGTTCTCTGCAACAGGAGCTGGAGAAACAGCCGTTCCGTTTTTCGTGACATCAGCAGTCACTGTAAAAATATCTCCGGGTGTAACAGTCGTGGCAGTGCATGAAAGCGCGACATCGTAGACGAACGCATCTGTAATATTGCCGCCGCTCGCAGCAAGGGTTGCTTCTCCTTCATCAGTGTCAGTGCCTGCAAGGACAACATATCCCTCATCGCTCGTGAATATCTCGCGCATCGTGCTTGAGTTTGAAGTAAGTCCGCTACCTGCACCGAATCCGCTCGTAAACGCAAGCGGAGAGCCGTTCGTCGGCTTCGTCTGTGTCGTAACCCCTATCCTGCTGTTCGCGTCGAGCGCACCGATAACAGCTATTGACTTGCCTGACGGCAAATAAACGTTGCCCGGCTTTGCATCAGAGCCGGAACCTCTCGTGTTGCCGGTAACAATGATTTTGCCCCTTACCTTAAGTGTTCCGCCGCTGTAAATGCCGTAACCGCTATCATATGTTCCGCCTGTTACCTTCATGTTTTCGAGCGTAACAGGAACGGTTGTCGTTATATTGAGGACGCTGTTTTTTACGCCCGGCACTCCGCTTATAATTTTGTTACCAGAAAACGATTTTATCGTGATGGACGCAGCTTTGCTGTTCAAAGTCTCTGCAATATCGATATTCTCGCTTATGTCCGACATGAGCCATATCGTGTATGCTTCCCCTGCCCCTTTTACAACAATGTGATGCAATGCCTCGGCAACAGAAGCAAGCGGATAGTACTGAGAGCCGTCATAAGTATCATCGCCTGATGCGCTGACAAATAGATTCGTGTACTTGAAGCTGTTTATGTCATTTTGCGAGAGGACGAAAGTTCCGTCACTGGTTATCGGAGTGGTTTGGCTGTCGCCTACCCATTTTGCCGTCGTCATATTGTTGAATACGCTTATTTCTTGCGGTATAGAATAGACAAGCACGTCATCTTTGAAAAAATCGATTGAAACTGAGTAACGGCCGCTTTTTATGCCGGTCGCGCTTATGCCGCCAGTGTTCCAAGTAACGGTCTGTGGATTCCATGCGGTTGCCTGAGCTGAATCGTAAAGCGAAACGGAAACTCGGTCATAAAGTCCTGCTGTATTACCAGTGTAATCCAAATGGATATCTCCAGTGCCATTTTCCGTCATAGACGGCTTCAGAACAATCTGCGGAATTTGATTTGCTATATCACTTTCCGCAAGCGTGTGATCATAAACATAGGTGCCTTTAAGAATCGTCTCGCCATCCTCGTTTTTAAGGCCGAGCGTTATTGTCCAAGCCTTGCCCAAAGTGAGTTGTATGGAAAATGTTTTTTCTGAGGCAGAGACAGCGCCTGAAATTGGGGTTGAAACACCGTCTGGGGTCGCCGTCACGTAATAGTCGTCATCATCGTAGTCACTGTAAGCGAACTTAGGCAAAGCAGAACGGCTCGATGATCTTTCTGCATTAGGTACTACGAACTGAGCGTCATGGCGGAAAGTGCCGGTAATTGTTACAACTTTATTTACGACCGGCGGATTAGATGGATTATTTTTTGTATTATCAGTAATTCCGTTATTACAAGAAAAGAAATTTAATACTATAAAAAGCGGCATGACAACCGCAAAAAAAGAAAATTTGACAAAAGGGCACACTTTAATGTTCATATTATAGATAATAACACGAGAGAACGACGTTTTCAACATTTTTGATTAAAAAAACGAATTTATACCAGTTTTGGGCATTAGAAAAAAGCTTATCTGTTCAGGGGCTGTCTTTACACACTTTTTTCGCGCCGCCGTTTGCATATCGCGTTGTATGCCAAAAGCCCCAGTCCGCTTATGGCAAGCGTCACTACGAAAACCGCTGCCGCGAAAAAGTAATTCTTCGTACCGAGCGCGTCACCGCCGATTGTCGAGGTTATTATTGACGGAATGCGCCCGAACGAGCATATCAAAAGCCACACCGGAAACCGGATATCCGTAAGCCCCGCGAAATAGCACAAAAGATCTTTCGGGGTTCCGGGAACGGTGAAAATCACAAGGAACAGAAAGTCGCGCTGTGGAGAAGATTTCAAAAAGCGCAAATCGCTCAGTTTTTTCTGCGGAAAGAAAACTTCCGCAAGTTTTTCGCCGAATTGCCTGACAAGCAGAAAAACGCACACACTCCCTATTGCAGCAGCAACAATGCACAAAAGAGTGCCCTCCACGGCGCCAAACGCGTATCCGGCGGCAATCTCGAACGGTTCCCCTGGAATAAGCGCGACAATCACTTGCAAAATGACGACACCGACAAACGCAAGCTTTCCGCCAATTCCCCGCGCCTCGACCCACTCACGGAATTTTTCAGGCTCGGAAATGAAGCGGATTACAGGGATTCCCACAAACACGAAGACGAGCGCGGAAACAGCGACAGCGACAAGAATAGCGGCGATGCAGAGGATTTTTTGCGTTTTGCGTGTGATATTTTTCATTTTCCGACCTAATCGGAGTATTCGTTCATGATGTCAATTATGTCATCGCGGATGCGCTGGAATTCTGTAACAAGAATCGGGTCAAAATGCGTGCCCGACGATGCTTTTATTATCTCGAACGCTTTATCAACAGGGAAAGGCTCCTTGTAGCAACGCGGCGAAACGAGCGCGTCAAAAACGTCCGCAATCGCCATAATCCGCGCGCTGAGCGGAATCTCGTTGCACTTAAGCCCATTCGGATAGCCGGAGCCGTTCCACTTTTCGTGGTGGCTCGTAACTATCTCTTTTACGACCTCAACATAATCCTCGTTCTCGTTACTTCCGAAAACTTCATCAACAATACGCGCACCTTCAATGGTGTGAAGCTTCATCAGCGAAAACTCGTCATCAGTGAGTTTCCCTTTCTTTTTCAAAATGTTGTCGGCAACGATAATTTTACCAATATCGTGCATTGGAGCCGCTTTCGTAATGTACTCAATGTACTTGTCCGTAAGAATGCCGCTGTAAAATCGGTCTTCCTTAACTTTTTTCGCAAGAGCAGAGACATACGCGCTTGTCCGCCTTACATGGCTTCCTGTTTCGGAATCGCGGTTCTCGACAAGGTTCGAAAGCCCGATTATAGTATTATCCTGCATATCAACAAGCTTTCGGTGCTGCTCAACAATCTCGTTCGTCTGCCGCTCAACCTCGCTTTGCAACGCCTCTTTGTAAAACTCGATATTCTGCTCTTTTATGAACAAGCGTTTAGAATTGATCCATTTGTAAACTACAAGCACCAAAATCGTGCCGAAAACCACTATAGACGCAAAAACACCCGCAATTCCAAAAGACTCGTTCATGCGTGGATACAACCTGTATAGACCTACAACCACAAAAAGCAGAAAATAAAAAGGATGCACAGTAAATACAATGGAGTCCATTATGAACATAATGATAAGAACCATGATTTCTGTGTACAAATCTCCCTGTAAGTAAAGGCTTATCAAACAGTCGATAATTCCAAGCGTAAACGCTATGTAAAACGGCATTTCCTTTACGATAAAACTTTTCAGTTTGAATTTTTTTATACAAACATAGAGAATCATGCAGCAAAAAGCAACAATCAAGTATATCGAAAGAAAAATCAGATGGTAACGGACATTTTCAAGATTTTTAACATTCATCACCGTAAGAATTACC
Source organism: Treponemataceae bacterium (assembly GCA_024685655.1). Lineage (GTDB taxonomy): Bacteria > Spirochaetota > Spirochaetia > Treponematales > Treponemataceae > Treponema_I. The sequence continues at coordinate 845 of JAIKVO010000074.1, read as the reverse complement.
AAGTCAAGCAAGCATAGCGATGAAGTGATTATCAGGGCATAAAAGGAACTGCTCAGATTTTTGTCAGCTATTTTGTTCCGGAATTCTATGGGCATAAACATGTAGTCATTGTAAGAAGAAACTGCTTTTGCCAGAATGCTTTTGTTTTTCCCAGCCATTTTCCCCCCTGCGAATTAACGCAACCCCATATGGACAATTCTTGCGCATAGTTTACTGACAAGAACATTTCGTGTCAAAGCAAAAACAACAAAAAGCTGTAAAATCTTACAGATTTTTAAAAAGCGTACTCGGCGGCGCAACTACCTTCCAAATCATAATCGTAATATTTTCTCTAAAATCTCACTTTTAACTCTTGTATTACAATTTCACTATGTTATCATAGCAGCATGGATGTTAAGATTATCAACGCGTTTCTAACCGCAGGGCTCAATGCGTTCCAATCAATGTTCTCAATTGAGGCGATTAACAACGAACCGTATTTGCTCAAACCAAGCACTGGTCATCCGTGGGAAATTTCTGGGCTTCTTGGTGTTACGGGAGACTGCGGCGGAGTCGTCGCATTCAGGCTTCACAAAGTACTTTCCCTCAAAATGCTGGAGCTTTCCGGAATGACATTCAAACCGGAAGAACGCGACGTAATGTCGAAGGGGCTTGTCAGCGAATTCACCAACATCATATCAGGAAACGCAGTCACCGCATTGTCGCACGTCAGCTTGGACATCTCACCGCCAGTAACAATTTCCGGGCATAACCACATGATTTCATGGCCGCAAGGATATCCTGTAATTGCGATTCCATTCACAACGAAATTCGGTCCGTTTGAGGTCGATGTCTGTTTTAAATAA
>JAIKVO010000261.1 GCA_024685655.1 Treponemataceae bacterium | reverse complement strand
CATTGTCATAGCTTCGATCTGGTCATGAGTAACGTAAATCATTGTTGCCTTAAGTCTGTGGTGAAGGTCAGAAATCTCTGCACGCATCTGAACACGGAGCTTAGCATCAAGGTTTGACAACGGCTCGTCGAAAAGGAATACTTTCGGGTTACGAACGATAGCGCGTCCTACTGCAACACGCTGTCTCTGTCCACCAGAGAGGGCCTTTGGCTTGCGGTCAAGAAGTTTCTCGATATCAAGGATACGAGCTGCTTCGTTTACGCGGCGCTCAATTTCAGCCTTATCTACTTTACGTATCTTAAGACCAAATGCCATATTGTCATATACTGACATATGTGGATACAAAGCATAGTTCTGGAAAACCATTGCAATGTTACGATCTTTCGGCGGAACGTCATTCATCAACTCTCCGTCGATATAAAGCTCACCTTCTGTAATATCCTCCAAACCGGCAATCATACGAAGGGTCGTAGATTTACCGCATCCAGACGGACCTACGAAAACTACGAATTCCTGGTCTTCTACAGTGATGTTCGCATTATCAACAGCACGAACATTGCCATCGTAGACTTTACCAATACCTTTCAGTTCAACTTTTGCCATTTAGCGAAAGCCTCCTAAAATTATTTTATTATACCTATTCTAAACGATAAAAAAATTATTGTCAAATTCTTTTAAAATTCAGAAATATTATTCCGATACTATTTGCGCTCAAAGATAAGCTCTGAAATCACACGCTCAGCATTTTTACCTTTATGTTCAAATTTTGTCTCTGGTCTCCATTCCTGATGCGGTGCAAAACCCTCGAATCGGTTTACCAACCCGTCTGTCGCGACCAGTTCATCAAGTGCAAACTCAGCATAAGGCAACCAGTCCGTTACCATATAAAGATAGCCGCCTTTTTTTAGTTTTTCAGCAAAAAACTGCGTACGCGGCCGCTGGACAAGTCTTCTTTTATGATGCTTTTTCTTTGGCCACGGATCCGGGAAAAAAATGTGAAACGCATCCACAGAAGAATCTGGAATCATGTATTTAAGAACATCCATTGCGTCATGCTCAACGATACGTATATTTTGCAAACCTAGAGCTTGTATATCGCCCAACAGTTTTCCTACACCGGGGGTATGAACTTCAATTCCAAGATAGTTTTTATTCGGATTTTCAGAAGCGATAATTGCAGTGGCTTTCCCCATGCCGAACCCAATTTCCACTGTCACAGGATTGTCATTCCCGAACAACGCAGAAAAATCCAACATCTCAGTCTTGTATGGCACACACCATTTTGCAGACAAAGTCTCATAATCCCGGCGCTGGGCATCAGTCATCCGCCCTGCCCTCATAACAAACGTATGGACTGTGCGCATCATCACATCATGTTTTTCATCAGTTTCCATTGATTCTTTTTCCATTTAATTTCGCTAAAACATATTTATCATTGCAACAACAAAGCTGCGTCATTCATTTTGCAAATTAACAGCGGGCATCAGATATATTGCATTAAGTTCTGAGTTCAAAACATATTCCCTGTAATACAATGCATCAGGATATGCATTTCTTACAGCCTCAGCAGATGAAAAGTTTTCGTTATATGAACCTGTGTAAAGTGTTTTTCCTCTTTGATCAACCACAAGGTACTGCTTATTTGAGCTGTTTACTGCAGTTTTCCCGTAAGCACTTGCATCATCTGGATTTATTGAAAACAAAGCATCAGTTTTTTTACCGGATAAATCTTCATAAATAACTTGATACACAGCTTTTTCAAACGAAACACCTGCCGGCATACATATAGCTGAATATCCGGCATACATTTTTTTACCGGAAGAATTAGTCATTATATCTACTGGTTCAATAGTCCAAACCATATTGTTTGAAGTGTTTTTCACAATCATAGTTTGCATTCTGTCGCTACCGGAAGAGACTTCCGCATAAACAGAAAGCCTTACATCAGGAGATGAAGTTTTATTCGTGTATTCGTAGACAAGCTGAGGGTAAACCGTTGAGATGCCAATAGATACATCGGAGCATGATATAAAGGAAAAAAGAAGACAACAAAACATGCACAGGATGAAGAATCTGTTTTTGATGTTCCGAAAATCTCTCACCGTTCTATATGCTCCTGATGTCAAAAATTGAACGTAAGATTTATAACAGTAAGATCGCTGGATGTAAACTGATTAACAAGAGATTCAAATTTTACGTTTACTTTTTTACAAGCCTCATCAAGATACGAAAGGTAATAAAGACCTAGATCTGTTCCTTCCTGACCTTCTGGAAGCTCACGATAAAAGTCTATCAGAGATTTCTTTCCAGTATCGGCAGATTTTTTCTCCTGAATGTTCTCTTTGAACTCCTGAAACTCATCATCTTTATTGTATAGCGTAATCTGAAGCCGGCCTTGCTTTCCGATAGAAAGAGAACCACCGCCAAGTTTCCATGAAATAAATACAAGTTCGTGGTTTCTCTCTAACTCCGTAATTATTTTCTGTCGTATTTCTGGGTCGTACAGAACCATATCGCTCTGCTCTATACCACGATAAAGTTTTCGTGCAACTTTTCGCATATTCGCGTTCTCGCAGTTAAGGGCAAGCTCCATCACCATCAAAGAGATATATTCAGCTATCTTGCTTTTTTCCATATACTGCGAAAGCAAGGCACGTATTCCGCTGATCATTTCTGAGAATCCGTTTTTTTTGAAAAACTTGACAATGATATACCAGTTGAAAAGTGAAAGCTTATTTAATAATTTCTCCGTCATAAGGAGATATACGTTTTTTTCCTCTGCGGAAAGCTGTTCATCATTGACTATAGATTCATATATCGGTTTAAGGATTTCATCGCGTGCTTCATTGATAATATGATCTGTGTTAGCCATACGGGAGCGCAGGATGTTATCGCTCAGATCTGTTTTTTCATCAAGGAGCTGTGACGGATTTGCACGGTTATGCTTGTGTACACAATCGGCGGCAAGAAGGACAGCTTTAACTTCCCTGTCGAACTGTTTATAAAGGATAGAATATACGACGAGCTTGGAAAGATCCATTATTTCCTGCCGAGAAGAAACGAATTCCGGCATAGAAATCTCTATTTTGGAGACATAATCAAGCAGGATAAGGCTCTGCAAAGACAACGGAGCAAATGATGTGAAAGATATTCCGCTTTCATCGACATTATCAGCAAGCCGAAATCTGACTAACTTTTTATTATGGCTTATAAAATGGGAAATACCGGATTCTGTAAGAACGACTCTCAACGGCAAATCCAACATAAGTTTCTTTTCTGCTGGCATGCTAAAAAAACTCCATTACAGATTTCATTAAAAGCATCAACACATCCATCTTTCATGATGAAGTCGTTTTAAGGTCATAGCAAAAACAATGTTTTTGTACGACCTTATTTATACATCGGCATAAAAGACTTTGCACTAATGAATACTTTTCATAATTTGGGTATTTTCTTTATTTTCCGATAATTCGGCGTATTCAATCACCCATCGGATTCATTATAAAGATAATTACAAAAAAATCAATCACACATATTTACAAAAATAGGAATAGTGTCGTTTTAAATAGTAACCATGCTCATGAGCAAAATACATACCTTAAAATGTTTTCACGCTTCTTTACTTCGATAAAATTTTATAGTATTATTGATGAATATGACAAAGCAAAAAATACCGGCGGTGCCTTCTATTCGCAGGCTTCCGTCTTATCTTCATCTTATACGTCAAGCAGAATCAGAAGGTTGTGAATTCATCTCTGGAACACTGATTGCAAAAGAGCTTCATCTTGAACCGATCCAAGTGCGGAAAGATTTAGCGATAACAGGAATAGTCGGAAAACCTAAACGCGGTTATCCGGTAGAACAGCTTATAGCTGCCATTGAGCATTTTCTTGACTGGGATAACAAAAAAAATGCAGTGATAATCGGAGCCGGAAATCTTGCTACCGCACTTACTGGATACCAGCAATTCAAGGCACACGGATTGAATTTTGTTGGAGCATTCGACACTTCTCCTGATAAAATTGGGAAACAAATACACGGAGTGACGATATATCATATCGACGAGCTTGCCGAGCAGGCAAAAAAACATGGCGCAACAATCGCAATTCTCACAGTTCCTTCTGAATTCGCACAAGAAAGCGCAGATTGCGTCGTTAAAGCCGGAATAAAAGCTATATGGAATTTCACAAACAGGAAACTGAAACTTCCAGATGACGTTGTATGCCAAAGAGAAGATCTTACTTCTGGTTATGCAATACTTTGCGTCATGATGAACGAATGACGGACATATGCAGCAGACAGACAATATTCAAAAAAAAGACAAGACTCAATATCAGGCAGAACTTCTAGAGAACAGACTCACAAAACGCTACAAACATTTAAGAAAATGGGCAAAGCGTACCGGTGTTTTATGTTTCAGGCTGTATGACCGCGATATTCCAGAAATTCCTCTTGCTATTGATGTATATGAGGAAGAGTCGGAAACATCCACAGAGAAAAATGAAACAGCTGCAGAAATTGCAATAAAAACTGACACGGTATCGAAAACTACAGATTCTGAGAATACTCGAAAAGTGCTGATGTTTGCACGCATCGCACTTTATGAAAGGCCTTATGAAAAGCAGGAAGATGAGGAGCGTGCATGGCTAAGCGCGATGGAGTCTTCTGTCGCTAAAGTCTTAGGAATACCGAACGAGGCAATAATCACTAAGGTCCGGCGGCGGCAAAGCGGTGACAATCAGTACGAAAAAGATAACGGAGAGCCGCTGATTTTCATAACAAAAGAACAAGGATTGCGTTTTAAAGTGAATTTAAGCGATTATATAGACACTGGACTTTTCTTTGATCACAGGCCTCTCCGCCTTGCAGTACAAGGTGAAGCTGCCGGAAAACGCGTTCTAAATCTTTACTGTTATACAGGGGCTTTTTCCGTTTATGCCGCCGCCGGAGATGCTGAACAAATTGATTCAGTGGATCTTTCTTCTCGTTATTTGGGGTGGGCGGAAGAAAACATGCGCATTAACGGTTTTACCGACAAAAGCAAATACCGTTTCATAGAAAGCGACGTAAAAACTTTTTTGGAGAAAATGTCTCCGGCGGCGGAAGAACGCAAATATTCCGGAAATAGAGCAGCCTTAAACAGCACGAAAAAAGAATGGAAAAGCGGCGGAATCAGCAGCAACGTATTAAAAAGCGACAGAGGGCGCGTAAAAACGGCGCTCAACAAATATGACATAATAATTCTTGATCCGCCAACTTTTTCTAACTCCAAGAAAACAGACACAATGCTAGACATTAACAGAGACTGGCCTTCTTTAGTCAAATCATGCACAGAACTTCTTTCAGAAGGCGGAGTACTCTATTTCTCAACTAATTCAAGGAAACTTGTCTTTGACGAGGAAAAAATACCAGAAGGCTTTTCAGCAAAAAACATAACGAGCTCTACAATTCCGGAAGATTTCAGGAATGAGCGTATTCACCGAGTATGGAAAATACAAAAAATTACTCCACATTACGAGCTTGTTCACGGATATTTTCCAGAGCATCCTTAGCGGCAATAACGGCACGCCCTACTTCCACAAACTGGTTTTTTGAGCCTATCGTATTTATCTCTCGGTTCAGTTCCTGACAAATAAAATCAATCTTCTTTCCCGGCGCAGGATTATTTTCCATCTCGGCTTTCAGCGCATCAATGTGGCTCTGCAACCGTACGACTTCTTCATTTATCGTGTATTTTACAAGTAATGCAGCAGTTTCTGTCATAACACGCTGCTCATCAACCTCATCGCCCATCACTTCTTTAAAACGCTTCAAAATTCCTTCACGGAAAAGTTGTTCCATCTGGGGAATCCATTCTTTAAAAAGCTTTTCTGATTCCTCAATTTTCGAGAGTTTCTCCAAAAGATCTTTTTTAAGGTTTGCTCCTTCCCTATCCCGGTCCGCTGTAAAATCCACAAGAGCATCGTTGAAAACAGGTTCTATGAATTCCCAGTATCTTTCTGGATCCGTGTCTTTTTGGATTGAAAGAACACCATCCTGCGACGCGATAAGTTCAAGCGGGATTTTTTGGGGATCCAACCCGCATGAAACGGCAATGCGCTGAATCGCATCATAATAAGCTTTCGCAGCATTTTCATCCGCTTCTACAGTGACAGCCCCATTTTTTTCTCTTACTCGGATTGTAAGCTCTACTTTTCCGCGTAAAATGGAACTATTGCACTTCTCGCGTATTCTGTTCTCCAGCCGCCCCAAAAAAGAAGGCATATTCACCGAAAGGTCAAGAAATCTTGAATTCCAGGATTTTATCTCCACAGAAACACTTACATTCTCATCAGATTTTTCTTTATACGCATAGCCTGTCATGCTTCTCATATCACGATTCTCCCGTTTACTCTCTTACATTCAGCTCATCGAAAAGGGCTTTTCCCAGCTTCCAATTATCACCTGCCCCCATCGTTATAAAAAGATATCCTTTTTTTCCTTCTGGAAGCGGTTGAGAAAGCCTTTCTTTTACATACGACTCGGCGTCCATTACCTCTTCAAAATACTTTACGTTATTGTGATGTGCACTAGTACGGGCAAAAAGAATCTTTCCGTTCACGCCACCAGAATAAACCTCACGCGCAGAAGGATAAATTTTATGGAGAATTACTTCATCCGCATCACCAAAGGCAGAAGCAAAATCTTCAAGCAAAGCGGCAGTACGAGTGTATGTGTGCGACATAAAATCTACAATCATGACATAATCGCGGTAGAACGAACGGAAACCGCTGAGCGTTGTTTTTACAGCGGTCGGATGATGTCCATAGTCATCGACAAAAATGCAGTTTCCTGTCTTTCCTATTATTTCACTGCGCCGCTTTGCGCCTTCAAACGAAAGAAGTGCAGTTTGAAGTTTTGAAATATCAGCAACTGTGACGACTCCCTCAGAAATCGCTCCAGAACCACCATAAGAGCCTTCTCCAGACATGCAAGATTCTCCGGAGGTTCCTGCACCGTCACAAGATGTCCGCTCAGTTTTAAGCAGTTCCACAGAAAGCGCGATAGCAGCAGCCGCATCGAGCACCTCATGGTGTCCCGGAATACGTACAGCGAACTCTGCATCGAATCCGTTAAGCGAAAAATACTGCTTTCCATCATCTATTTTTCCGAACACAATTCCATAGTCACCTGGCGCATACTCGCCATATGGAATAAACTTTATGTCATTCCGTTGCAATCTTGCATTCTCAACAGCCTCGCAAGCACCTTTATCATCCGAACAGTATATAACTGTTCCGCCTTCCGGCAAAAGACAAATATAATCCACAAAAGCATCAAGAATATCACCATATGTAGGATAATAGTCCTCGTGATCACTTTCTACGCTTGTAAGCACGATTTTTTGCGGATGGAACGACATAAAATGACGCTGATATTCACATGTTTCTGCGACAAAATATTTATGCCCAGCTGTAAGCGTACATGAGCCGCCGAATGATTTTACGGCACTGCCGGCCAATATTTGCGCAGGCAAACCCAGAGAATTTATCAGAGTTCCCGACATCCCGGTTACAGTCGTTTTTCCATGTACCCCGCATATTCCAACGCTGTAAGACGCTGCAGAAACAGCCCCTAGAGCTTCCGTGTAAAGCACACACTTCACACCTTGTTCGCATGCTTGTATAAGATCAGGATTTACATCAAGTTTGTATGCCGATGAATAAACAACTATATCAGGAAGCGGACTACCATTTCCGCCGATATTGTCTTTTGAGAAAGGAAGCGGCTTAATTCCAAGTCTTTCCAAAATCTCATCTGTGTAAAAACGTTCCTCGACATCACTGCCGGTAATAACTGCACCTCTTGCAGCACAAATCTCAACAAGAGCAGCCATTCCGGTGCCTTTTATTCCTACGAAATGCATCCGGAACCCGTTCATGTTTTCGGGCAAAAAAAGTGAATTAGACATGATATTGATATTTTAACGGAAAGGAAGAGTCTTTTCAACGGTAGAAAATCGCTATGTATCGAAGGGAGAAGAATCATGGAAAAAAAAGGGCATACATGAACACACATAAAAAAAGCGCCCGAAAAACTCGAACGCTTTTTCCACAACAACCAGCTAGAAAAGAATCTCTCAAACCGCTGGCAAATTATATCGTTCTATTTAATCCAGAAGCGTATACCAGCAGCAACAGGGAAATTTGGAAGCGAGAATGCGACACCACGTGAAGAAATCTTTAATCCGGGCTGCCAAGCTGCTTGAAGATATATTTCGATAAAGTTCTTAACAAGCATGATATTGGCACCGCCCAAAACTCTCGCATAAATGCCAAAATTCATGTAGTTATTTGAAGCTCCAATATTTCCGGCAATTCCCCAACCATAGAAATAGCCAATAGTTGTTTTGGAAATCTTTCCTGTTCCAATCCACATATCAGCAGTCATTCCAAAGGCAAAACTATTATTTGCAATATATCCGTCAGCAGCAAAAACCCATGGTGAAGAATCAAGCTTGAAAGTCACGGCTACATTTCCAACGACAGACTGCCCAAGAGAAGCACCGGTTTGAACACCTATACCGAATGCAAAAAGGCTTGTCGTTCCAAGAATGGCAAGTACCGCAAGCATCAAAATCTTCTTTTTCATCAACAGACACTCCTTATCTGAAAAAAGATTAAGAACTGTAATATCGTCCTTTAAAGGTTTTTCATCGCGCAGTAATTGCATTCCTTGATATTAAAGAATTGTCTGATTACGGCGATTTTCAATATCAATTTACACCAAAATGATATTTTTGTCAATTTTCTCCAACACAAACATTACGAAAAATGAGCTATATCTCTCAATATTTCATAATTCGCAGTCTTGACATTTTTTATTTTTGCAAGTATATTACTAGAGCATTCAGAAAGCATACGCTGATGAATGAAAAAAACGGGCTATTAGCTCAGTAGGTAGAGCAACGCCCTTTTAAGGCGTGGGTCGTTGGTTCGAATCCAACATAGCTCATTTTTAAGACCGGTCTTCTTAAGATTCGGTCTTTTTTTTGTCCAAAACAGTTAATTGAAGTATTTACGGAAATCTCTATAAACCGCAGAAGTTAATTATCCTTGCATAAATCAACAGATACAACAGAAATCCCGGAGCTATTCGCTACGCAGCTAACACGGAACTTCGTGCTTCGCACTTGTTGCGGAATACTAGCGAGCATCGTGATATGCAAATCTCAGTTTTGATCAGCGAGTCTGACTTAAGCCCTCGGAAATGTTGAATGCCCTGTCTCCGATTTTCTCGATGTTACGCACAAAATCTATGTACAGAAGCTCTGATTTTACATCAGCACCCTTCTCCAACCTCTTGCGCGCGACTTTCTTGAGATTCTTTCTGTACGCATCAATTTGATTCTCAAGATCTTGGGCCATAGCCAGCTTATCTTCGTTAAGATGCTTGTTAATGTTTATATGGATGAATTGCAAAAACTGCCGTACAAGTTCCAGATACGGCACAAGCCTTTCCATATCGGATTCTTCGAACGTCATATTTTTGTCAACACTCTTTTTTATCAGCATTCCGATACTCAGACAATCATCAGACATGCTCTCAAGTTCATCAACAACCTGAATCATAATCGAAAGGTTATCAAGCTGTTTTTCCGTTACAGGTAGTCTTTCTATATGAAGTATATAACGTGTAATCTGTTCATGCATCTGATCGGCAAAATCTTCTTCGCTCACAAGCTGCTCAAGATGCTCCTCAAAAGAGCTGTCACGATTCATAAAACCAAGCTGAATATGGTCGAACATTCCTGTAACGTGGTCAGCCATATCCTTTATAGCTTTTTCCGCGCGAATAATGTATGCCGCAATGTTTTCCTTACCGAAGCCTCCCGTAAAGTCCATTTGGAAGACTTTCTGCGCATCGCCGGGTTTATCTTTTATAATCTTCCTTGAAAGCGCAACAATCTGATTTACGAACGGTAACATAACCACCGTAGAAAGAACCTTGAAAACAGTATGCATCATCGATATACGGATTGCGATATTCGAGTCCGCCCCGCCAGGTGTAAGCAAAACGACAAGCGAAAGGAACGGCTTGAAGAAAATCAGGGCAAGTACAGTTCCTGCTAGATTGAAAAAAACATGGATAAATGCAGATCTTCTAGCATCCGAGGACGATCCGAACGAAGCAAGGATAGCATCAATAGTAGAGCCGATATTGCTTCCGAGTGTCATTGCAGCGGCAAGCTCCCAGGAAACAAGCCCGTTGTAAGCCATTGTTATAACAATTGCAGAAAACGCACTTGAAGAATGCAATATTGCCGTTATGATAATGCCGACAAAGAATCCGATTATAAGAGAGAAAACACCATAATCGCTGAATGTAAAAAGCCAGCCTATCTGATCAGGACTGAATACCGCAGAAAGTCCGCTTAGACCAAAAAAAAGGAGTCCGAAACCCATTAAGGTGTCGCCGACTCCTTTAAAACCACTTTTTTTCAGTTTGGCAAGGAAAAAGCCAAACCCAAAAACAGGAATAGCAAAATCTGAGATATTAAAATTGAATCCTAAGATTGATACAAGCCATGCTGTAATTGTCGTTCCGATGTTAGCACCGAATATTACGCTAGCGGACTGTGTTAGTGTCATCATGCCTGCATTTACGAATGTTACAACCATTACGGTGGTCGCACCTGATGACTGGATTATCATCGTGATTAGCAATCCTGTGAACAGTCCCATGAATCTGTTTTCTGTAATAACGCTGAGCGCACGCTGAAGTTTTTCACCAGTACTTTTCTGAATACCGTCACTCATGAGCTTCATTCCATATAACAAGAAGCCCAGGTTACCAACCAACTGAACAATCATTACAACTAGATTCATAGCACTATTATACATTTTTTTTATAGCTTCATCAATATATTTTATAAATGCGTTTAAGTTTGTTATCAATACCATAAAAAAAGCTCCTTGACGTTAATCAAGGAGCCTTCGTGTTTCTTAAATCCGGAAGATTCCCACCGGACTCAATCAAATTATAAGAACAAACCGAGTGAAAGAGCTGCGTTCATCTGGCTGTTTGTTCCAGGTGTACGTCCAAGCTCGTTCGTATAAATTGCTGCATCAAGGTTCAATGCACCAAGCTTTAAGCTTGCACCAACGGTTGCAAAACCGTCACTGTAACCTACACGACCATAGATGAAGTGCATAAGACCGATTTCAGCACCGGCTGTAACATTAAGCCACGGACTCTTTTCAAGAAGAGAAACATCTTTTTTGATGAACTGCTTCACGAAAAGCATTACGTCTTTAACATCAGCCTGTACTTTCAGAGAAGAAATCAAACCACCAAGGATACCGTTCGGAAGAAGATTAAGACCTACACCACCACGGAATTTTGCAGTTTGGAACTTTGCCTCTCCATAGTTTGCGAACAGCACTGAGTAATCGTTCATTGCTTCGCCAACTGTTGTCGTAGCACTTACTTTGTATGGTGAATATGCGTCCTCCCATACAGCTGCAACATCTATGAAGTCGAAAAGACGAAGTTGAGCACCGACATCACAGCTAAGACCGACTACTGAGTGAAGCGGAATATTCTGGAGCTGATTCTGATTCTCTTCACCCTCACCATTTACCATATCCATGATATTTGTCAAGCTGTCACGGATTGCTAATCTTGGAACTAGGGCATATGCCTCACCGGATGCACCGACTGAAATCGAACCAATTCCAAAATCAAGAGTAAAACCATAACCCAGGACAAAACCAACTTCAAGCTGAGCCGTAACTTCTGCCAATGTAATTGACGGAATGTTAGCGTCAACTTTTACAGACTCAAAGAATCCCCAACCCAAACCGTTCTTATTAATACCGCCAAAGCAGAGAGGACCATCAAGTCCTACACCAAGGTTAAGGTTGACGTCTTTTTGCATAAGCTCACTGACGATATCAGTGACTTCTTCGCCTGCCATATATTCATTATACACCCCAGGAAGTTCCTGAAGAGGTCCACCGATATTAGCTGAAACAACAGAGATCATCATTTTTCCACCAGCAAGCCCAAGACCTGCAGGATTCTTTAAGAGCGTATAGAAATCTGCTGTATCCGTGATATGCATTCCACCCATACCGAGGGAACGTACATCAATCATTCCAGGTTCATTTACAGTTGCTGCAGCAAACACGAGGGATGCTGAAAGCAATAACACTTTAATAAATATAAGCTTCTTAAGTTTCATAAATACACCTCCTTAGGAGTTATTTCCACGTACCATGCTGGAGAGCTTGTTAGTCAGGCTTTCCAGATTGATGTGCTTCGAATAAAGCCATGCAAGAGTTTTGAAAACAGTTTTCAAAGCAGATTTTCCTGCAGGAGCCACAACACCGTTTTCATCCAATACGCTCAATACAGTGTCAGCAGCATCATCCAATGCCGCGTCTTTTTCTGCTTCAGTTGCATCTGCTTCAATCAAGCAATGAAGATCTCCGTTTTCACTGAAACCATTCTGGAAATACTCAATCAAAGCATCAATCGCACTCTGCAAATCAGCAGTAGGTCTCAATACCTTCTTCGGCTGGCCGTCAGAATCGTATAATGTGTTACCGTTTGAATCTGTTGCAGTAACTTCTTCTACAAGCTCAATAGGATTTGGAGATGACTTAAGAGAAGAAACAGCAACTGAAACTGTCGAAAGAAGAACATTTACGACAGTATCATCAACGATTACTTCATCCTG
>JAIKVO010000226.1 GCA_024685655.1 Treponemataceae bacterium | reverse complement strand
GAAGAAAATTTCCACTTAAAACTGTAATTTCCGTGGTCGCGATTTTAGGCGTGGCTGCGTATATTTATTTCACTTTTTTTGCTGTGCCGCGAAACAAGACAACTTATGTTGATTTTTACGACGCGGTTACTACCGGCAATGTTGTTTCTGCCGAGATTCAGGGTAGCGTTATTAACTATGTAACAAAAGACGGCAACAATTTTTCTACGACAAACCCCGATTCGCCCACACTAAAAGAGTTTATGCTTATGCGTGGCGTTGATGTAACGGAAGCTGACAGTTTTGATGTTTTTATCTCGAACCTGTTTGACATCCTTTTCTACATTTTCTTCTTTGGCGTAATAATCATAGCGTTCAGGAAGTTCATAAGCCCGAACACGTTCAAAACAGTCCGCAAAACAGGTGTTACGTTCGACGACGTTATCGGGATGGACTCGCTCAAAAAAGATATGATGCAGATTGCAGAGATTATGAAGCATCCTGCCGAGTACCGGAAACGCGGAATCCGTATGCCAAAGGGTATACTGCTTGAGGGCGCGCCGGGAAACGGAAAGACGCTTTTTGCACGCGCCCTTGCCGGTGAGGCGAAAGTGAACTTTATCCCGGCGAAGGCGACTGATTTTGAGAGCATGTTCATGGCGATTGGCCCGCTCAAAGTAAAGCTGCTTTTCGCAAAGGCGCGCCGAAAAGCCCCGTGCATCGTTTTTATTGACGAGTTTGACGGTATCGGCACGAAACGCAATTATTCCGGCTCGGCGATAGAAACAGAGAATACCCGAATTGTCACTGCGCTTTTGAACGAGCTTGACGGATTTACGCAGAACGACGGAATCCTCGTTCTTGCCGCCACGAACAGCCGCGCCGCGCTTGACGAGGCTCTTATAAGACCCGGCCGCTTCGATTCTAAATATATGGTTCCGTATCCAGATGATGAGGCTAGAAAAAAGCTTGTGGCTTATTATCTTTCTGGGAAGCATGCAGCGCCGGACTGTTCGCCGGAAACGCTCGCCCCGATTTTTAAGGGTTGTAGCTGTGCACAGATTGAGTCTGTGCTGAACCGTGCGCCTATGATTGCGGCGCAGCAGGGCAGGGAGACGTTCGGAATAGCGGAAGTGCGGCTTGCAATGAAAGAACACTGACGCTTGATAATTTTTTCTTTTTCTGCATAGTAAACTACTTTGTGAAACTTTATTTTTTTGGTATATTATATAAAGTATGGAGATTTGCGAACGTTTTGAGAAATGTCCGTTTTATCAGGACAAGATGATTATTGAGACTGGAGTTGGCAAAGTCCTAAAAAAGAAATACTGCGAATCAAACAAAAACGAGTGTGCACGTTATATGGTTTTACAGGCTATTGGTCCAGAATATGTGGATAACACGCTCTTCCCGCACATGAAAGACAGGGCTTTCGAACTTATTCAAATGAACAAAAAGGACTGAAATTCAGCAGAGAGTTTTTCAGCTAAATCATTGTGCGAAAACAAGGCGATGTATCCCCGCGCACGAAAGGATTGTTTATGGAGACTGACAGAAGCGGAATATCGGAAGCGGTTAGGAAACTTACCGAAAAACTACGCCGGTTCAGGGCTGCGGAACAGAATGGCGTGCGGATAGAGCCTGTATGCAAGGAAACGCTTTTGCAGCAGCGTATAAATGAAGCAGAGACAGCTGCGAAAAAACGAACGGCAGATATGTACCGGGGTTACTTGGCTCCGGTAGAGACATTCGGAGCTGATTCAATAAGAGCTGTTGCAGCCCAACGAGACACTGAAGCAGTTCTAAAAGCATATACACTTTACAAAGCCGTCATGGAAGATGCAAAAACGCTTTCTGATGATACGACACATCTTTCTCATATCGAAATAGAAACTCCACTTACAAAAAACGACGCATACACAATCGGCGGAATGTTTATATACTTGCAGTTGTGGCTGATTTTTGAGCAGTGCGTCGAGGATTTTATTCCTATTATCGTGCCGGAAAAAGGCGGGCGTTATCATCTTGCGTTCGAAAGTCTTAAAAGCCACTATTTCACTTCGGCAGAAAAAGAACTTATGGCGGCTGTGCAGAAAGTTTTCTACTCATAAAAAATTGTTTACGCCAAAATCCTGTGTTATAATAAGATTTGGATATGAAATTCCCTGTTAAAAGCGGAATATGCTCATCCTAACCTTACTTTAGAAATTAATCGGAGGATTGTAATGGGTAAATTTGTTGTAAAAGAAACTGCAACAGGCATTGTGTTTAATCTTAAGGCTGGAAATGGTGAGATTATTGCGACATCAGAGGTTTATACTTCAAAAAGCTCATGTATGAACGGTATTGCAAGCGTAAAGAGAAATTCTGTACTTGCAGGAATTGAGGATCAGACTGTAGATGGATTAGAGAAGATAAAGAATCCTAAGTTCGAGGTTTATACCGACAAGAAAGGGGAATTCAGATTCCGCCTTAAGGCTGGAAACGGCGAGATTATTGCAACTGGCGAAAGCTACAAAGCAAAAGCTGGCTGTATGAACGGCATTGAAAGTATTAAGAAAAATGCTCCCGATGCTGAAATAGTTGAAGCTTAGAGTAAAACTTTTTTTTTGCGGGCGGTAGCGATGTGAAGGGCGCAGCAACCTGCGCAGCTGAAAGATGCGTCAGGTTGCGTACGGCCACTGGACCGAGCGAAAAGTAGAATTACGGCTGTAAATGAACAAAATGTCCTGGTGCAGCATCTGGGTGAGATTCCAAGCGGCTGTGTTGTATGCACTTTGAGCGAGGGAAGCGGCTGGAGCGTATGCGGAACCCGGAACGTAGCGACCAGTGTTCGTTTTTGAACGAACACCGGAACCGCCCATATTATTATTACATTTCTTCATTTTCTGGAAAATCTAAATAAAAAAATATTTTCAACTGGCGTTGTATCATGTATACTTAATATATTATGGCAAAGTATTATACCCCAGATGATATAGATGCTGAAGAGCGATACAACATGCAAATGGTTCCTATCCGGCAGCGTCAATTTCTGCGTCCGCTCACTTGGCTTTTGAGCTTTCCTGTAACATGGATTCATCACACTAAAATCAAAAAAATCGGAATGAAGGGGCTTAAACCGCCGTTTCTTCTTCTTTGTAACCACAATGCTTTTTTTGATTTTCAGGTTACAACGCGCGCAATTTTCCCGCGACGTGCGAATTATATAATCTCTATTGATATTTTTCCGGGCTTGGACTGGATTATTCGCAACGTTGGCGGCATTTACAAGCGAAAATTCGTGACGGACACTTCTGTTGTGCGTCAGCTTATGAAAATCGTGAGTAATGGCGATGTAGCCGTCCTGTACCCTGAGGCGCGATATTCCTTTGTGGGAACTCCTTGCGCTCTGCCAACTTCGCTTGGGAAACTTGTAAAACTTTTGAAAGTGCCCGTTGTGACGCTGATAATGAACGGTAACCACATAAATCAGCCTTTTTGGAACCTAAAGGAACGCGGTACGCGCACGGACGCGACGATAAAGCAGCTTTTGACTGTTGAGCAGGTTAAGGCGGCTTCTGTTGACGAAATAAACCAAGTAATCCGGGATGAGTTTGATTACAACGATTACAAATGGCAGTTTCAGCATAAAGTTCGCAACAAAAAGCCGTGGCGGGCAGAGCGCATGGAAAAAGTGCTTTACCAATGTCCGCATTGCAAAACTGAATTCAAGATGGAAACAAAAGGCACAGAGATTTTCTGCACTGAATGCGGAAAAGTCTGGCAGGTCACGGAGTATGGGCAGCTTCACGCTGTACTTATTGGCGACAAGGATATTAGCGGTGACGAGTCCGCGACAGAGTTTACGTATATTCCTGACTGGTTTGAATGGGAACGTGCCAATGTTCATGAAGAAGTGATGAGCGGCAAGTACCACAGCGAAGGCGATGTTAAGGTTGACAATTGCCCAAATAAGTACGGCTATGTTTATATTGGCGAGGGGCATCTTGTTCATGATTATTCGGGTTTTCATGTCGAAGGGACAGGGCGTTACGGCCACTTTGAGATGACGCGAAAAGTCGCGGACAATTACTCGTGCCATGTTGAGTTTGATTTTCATAACTCAGGGATGGATGTAGTTTCCATAAGTACGCCTAAAGATTCTTTCTTTATATATTGTAAGGAGAAAAGCTTAAGTCCGGTGAAGATGTATTTTGCTACGGAAGAGCTGTATTTCAATTATTTCAAGCTTGGAGAGAGCATAAATGGAAAGCCGGTTTCTCCGTATGTAAAGGATAATATGACACATCCGAAGACAGAGTACGGACTGTAATTTGAGTTGTGAATCCGGCTGTTTGTTTTGCACAATGAGAGCCGGAGTAAGCTGCGATCGGATTTTAGCGGACTGAATCCAAATCTGCAAAAAACTTTTTGCTGTTATTTGGATCAAAATAAATGTCTATTTTGTTGCCGGTACGATATTTGTATTCTCCTGGAGAAGCTTTTGCTTTGACTGTAAAGGTTTTGTCTTTATCTGAGCACGTCAGTTTCACCGGGTTTTCTCCGTTTATTTCAACTGATGTATTTACGTTTACATCAATAATCAGACAAGTAGTTTTAATGCCAGTCTCTTTTAGGGAGTGTTTGCCGTGGCGAATTCTTGTTACGACACAGATGATTATGCCAAGAAGCAGCCAGAAAGCAATGAAGCTAATCCAAATGATAAGCCCGATACTCATATCGCCTGAATTTGTGCTCAATGCTTCAGTATTTATTTGAGTGTTGCTTTCGTTTGCCATGAAGCCGATTGAGCAAAACAAGATGCCGGCACATGTAAATATGACAAGCGCGATAATGCTGAAAACAAGCTCGCCTTTAGTAACAAGTTTATGTGGCTTTTTAGGGTTTACGCGTATCGGTATTTCAGAACCGATTGATGGCTGAGATGAGCTCCATGAGTCGAGCTGGATTGTATATGGCTGACCGTTGTATTCGTATTTTACGATCGGATAGTAAACATGACCGTATTTGTTTATTATGCTTTTGAAGTTTACAACTGATCCGGTTATTTTGACGGCATTGGCTGCTTGCCTGAATTTCGGAATAGTCATGCTCAGAATAAGGGCGATTGTCAGCAGACCTGCGTACATCGAAATTGAGATAATTACCCCTTTTGGGGACATTTTTATTATTCCGCTTGAAAGACATAGCGCGAATACAAAAGGAATCGCCAGCGCGACCGCTGCGATTATACAGGCAATGCCTATTATGTACGGATTATCCTGTCCGTACGAAATACCATAACTGTAATTTGCTTCTTTTATTTTCATAAGCTTTCTCCTAAATATCCTGTTTATGTTTAATCTGTAAGATAAGAGTCGTCTGTCTCCACTGGAATGTCCTGTTTTTTGACAGAATCCGCATCGTTTCTACTGCTTTTTTGAAATCATCGTCAGCCATGCTCTCTCGTATAGTTTTACCATAGCTTGAGCTTGTGTTAAACCACCTGTCGATGTCATCGTCGGAGAGCGAGCGTTTTTCGGTTAAGTCAGCTTCTTCAATTGTGAAGCATAAACCTGCTTTTTCGAGCGCGGCTTTCACATCGTCCGTTCCCCACGAAAAAATATCTTTCACGGAGTCGGGAGCAGTTTTTCCTGAATAAAAAACGTCCTCCGCTTCATTCATTTTTAAGAACAATGTCCTTTGTTCCGCAGTTATGTTCAGTGGCATGAAAAGTTGTGAAAGCCGCTGGCTTTTGCACGGTAGTTTTTGAAGTAAAATGCAGAAGCAGTCTTTTGCTGAGATAGAAGCGTCTGCGAGCAAGACGGAAAGCTTTTCTGCGAACGGCTCAATTTCTTGTTTTTTTACGAATGCGTCACGCATGAAAAAGCGGTCGAAAACGATGTCCGGAAACTGGGCTTTTAGGCTGTCGGGAGCGAACGTGGCTGTTATGTTCGCGGCAATTCCGCTCGTGCGCGTTGTGTCAGTTTTTCCGGTGGGTTTACTGGTGGCGTCAGCACTATTCGCGTCTTTTGATTCTGGCACGACTGTACATTTTACGTCTGGCGCGACGGCAAGAATCGGTTTTTCAAGTTCACCCAAGTTTTTCCCATATTGTTCCAGAACTTCGTAACCACGTTTCGTCCTGCACAAGCCGGCAGTGCAGCCTTCTGGTGTACGTCGCCAAATTTCCCACAGTAAAAGCCCGTCGTCTGCGCCGAACACAAGGCAGCAGTGATGACGATTTAACGCAGCGTTTTGTACTGCTTTATTACGTAATGCCAGCAGGAACTCAGGCCTGCCAGATTCAGTTCTCTTTTGCCAAGCATCGCGCTGCTTTTGTCCAGGACTGAATGTAAGGTTTTCTCCAGTTTTTACGGAGCCGTTTTTAAGGTGTTCGGCTTCCCACCAGTCTCCTATGGGGTTAGTCGCCACGTTCACCCCAGCAGCGCCGTCCACAACCGCACCGTCCGCAAGCACAGCCGTTCCAAGCGTTTCTTCGAGAAGCGCGGCTATTTGTATTTCGCGTCTTGAAAGCACATCGTCTTTTATCGTTTTTTCGTAGCCCTGGTCCTGCGGATTATAGAAAACGCGCCCGTTCAGGCTGTCCGGCAAATATTGTTGTGCTACCCAGTGATCTCTGTAGGCGTGCGGATACAAATAGCCTGCGCCGTGTCCAAATCCTTCTGCATCGCGGCTGTTATCCCGTAAGTGATTCGGCACTTCCGCATCTTCGGACTGGACGGCTTTCATAGCATCAAAATAAGCCATTGCGCTGTTTGATTTAGGAGCCGTCGCAAGATATAAAGCGGCTTGTGTAAGCATGTACTGCCCTTCTGGTAAGCCTATCCTGTCAAATGCGGCAGCGCAGCTTTGGACAACGCCGAGCGCGTATGGGTCAGCAAGACCGGTATCTTCGCACGCCGAAATAAGCATTCGCCGGAAAATAAAGTTCGGATCCTCGCCTGCTGATATCATACGCGCCATCCAGTAAAGAGCCGCGTCCGGGTCTCTTCCCCTAAGGCTTTTTATGAACGCGCTTATTATGTCGTAATGGTAATCACCGTCGCGGTCATAGAGTACGACCTTTTTCTGAATGCTTTCCTCGGCGGTTTCTTTTGTTATGTAAATCTCGGTGTTTTCCGGCGGAACACATGGCGTTTCATCTGGTGCCCATTTTTCCGGGGTAGTCTCAACGGCAAGTTCCAGTGCGTTCAAAAGGCTTCTTGCATCTCCGTTCGCTGTGTCGATAAGATGTTCTAGAGCACCCGGTTCAAACGTCACTTTCCAGCGACCGTAACCGCGCTCTTTGTCTTTTAACGCCATTTCTGCGGCTTTTGTAAGGTCGTCTTTTGTAAGCGGCTTAAGCTGAAAAACTCGGCTCCTGCTTACGAGAGCCTTGTTCACTTCAAAAAACGGGTTTTCTGTTGTTGCGCCAACAAGGATTATCGTGCCGTTTTCGACCCATGGCAAAAGTGCGTCCTGCTGGCTTTTATTCCATCGGTGAACTTCATCAACAAAGAGAATTGTCCTGCGGTTGTAGAGCCGTTTTTGATCATCGGCATTTTTTATTGCGTCACGGATATTCTGAACGCCTGTAAGAACTGCGTTCAGTGTAAGAAAGTTGCTTTTTGTATGATTTGCTATTACTTTCGCCAGTGTTGTTTTGCCTGTTCCTGGCGGTCCGTAGAAAATGACGGATGTAAGCTGGTCTGCCGCTATTGCGCGCCGCAAGAGCCGTCCTTTGCCTACGATGTGATCTTGCCCGATATACTCGTCAAGGTTCCTAGGCCTCATTCTGGCTGCAAGCGGCTCTTCGTGTTTGTTTCGCGGGGCATCAAATAAATCCATTAAAGGAATCCATTGTGGTTACCCCTAAAAAAACAAGAGGTAACTGGGGTTTTCCGAGTTTTTACTCGTAATTCCATTTTTTGTCATCGCTGTTATAAAAGCCCCACAGCTTGTTGAACTGAGAGTGCTCCACGCCGATGACGGAGATATAAAGAGTTCCAGCATCACCATAGGCCCATATTCCTGTGACGTAACGTGTGCCAAAAGCAGATTCTGCGTTGTTGTTGCTGCCTGACGGAGTAACGCCGTTTGCAGGTTTACCATCGCTCGCAATGGCAGATGTTTCGTATCCGGCTTGTGTTCCTATTAGAAGCTCGTCGTTACCGTTCGCTGTAAGTACAGTGATTATTGAGTTTGTTGTACCACCTGAGAGCCATGCGCTCCAAGGATCGCTGTCAGTAGATCTATGTTTATATTTGAGCGCTTTTGTCGCAGTAGGACTTGGTGTGTTGCCGTCAAAAGAGGTGTAAATGTATGTTTCACCAGATTTTTGTACGACGGCGAATACATCCTTGCTGCTGAAATAATCTTGTGTACCATCTGAACCTGCTGCACGGATATATGAGTCTGTGTTGCCGATTACATCAGTTACAGTCTGCTGTTCCGGTACTCCTGCTCCGTTGAGTTTTTTTACTACCCTATTATTGGTGGTGAAATATGCGTTTCTTCCTGTTGTTGTGCCGTCGCTGTTAAAAACTTTGTTATCGTAGAGTTCTTGTACATCTGAGGCTACAGGTTCAGCAGTCCATTCTCCAATTCCTGTTGATGTTACCTGAGCCGCATATACAGAACCTGTTGTGTCATTGGAGTTATTTATAACAAGTGCATAAAGATACGATGCGTCAGAGGCAAGCCTCACAACCGGTTTCCCGGATTCTGGGAGAGATTCCAATTGTGTCCATTTTTTTGAGGAATTCCTGTTTGCGTTCCAAGCCTTTGAGAAAATGGAGTTGTTCTGAACAAAAAGCTGTCCTTCGCAAGGTACCATTGAAAAAATATTGCCCTGTACGATAGGATCTTCGTATTCTATCTCCTGTGCGATATCATAGAAAATGACATCTTGTTGACATGATCCGAGCAGGAAGATAATCGCTGTAATAATAAAAAATTTGTATATAATTCCGTTGTTTTTCATAAAAATCTCCATATCGTCAGAACAGGTATTTTGCGCCGATTTTGATATCTGTTATAAGGCTCGTATAGTTCTTGGAAGAATCTCTATACCATTGAGGCAGTATGAAAAGTCCTCCTGAGACACCGATTAACCAGTCTGCGAAGAACTTATAGTAAACACCTACTTCAGGTTTTATTGTAAGCCCGAAGTATGAGCGGTCAAGATAGTTTTCAAACGCACCGCCAAGAGAAAGTTTCGCTGAAATCTCGAAATTTCCTATGGTCGGATGGAATCCGACGGTGGCGAGAATCGGAATAAAATATAGAATATTGTTTCCTATCGTTGAATTGTATGAGAAACTGGCTTCACTGCCAACGCTTATCATATCTGTAAGCATATATGCGAAACCGATTGAGAGTTCTCCACCGATTTTGAGTTGTGGGGTAGGTCTGATAGGAAGCGATAGGGCTAAATTAAGATTAAGCAGGGTGTCGCCTTTTTTTAGAACGTGAAAGTCAAATGTAACTTCTGATTCATTAGATTCGTCTATCGCCACAGAATTGTCCTGTGGCAAAGTTTCTTCCTGCGCGAATATAAAAGTGCATGCCAAAAGAAGTAGTACTGTAATTGATAATATACGTTTCATTTTTCCTCGCTGTTTTCTTTAGACCTGTTCGGAAACTATTGTTTCCTCGCCGGACTTAGCAATTTTCAGGCTAAAGCCTTGCAAAAATACAGAATTCAAAGGTTTGTGTTCAGAAAACTGATGTTTATGAACACATCTTTTGTTGTCTCTATGGAAATTGATGATAAAATTCTGTAGAATTAATATATCTGTTTTATCAGCTAATGTCCACAATGGATACATCGTATAAAACAGACTAGAATTCAAACAGTTACAGAATTAAAGTGCGGAGGTTTTATGCCGGCAAAGATTATTGATGGAAAGCAGATTGCGCTTGATGTTAGGGCGGGTGTCGCCGAAAAAGTCGCGGAGTTAAAGAAAAAAGGCGTGACTCCATGCCTTGCGGTCATACTTGTTGGAGAAAACCCGGCTAGCGTAAGCTATGTCACAGGAAAACGCAAGGCACTTGCGGAAGCTGGAATGCTTGACAGAAGCGAAGTTTTGCCGGAGACGACAACGGAACAGGAGCTTCTTTCGCTTATAGACAAGTTGAACAAAGACTCTTCTGTTCATGGAATACTCGTGCAGCTTCCTCTTCCTAAGCATATAAATGAAGATAATGTGATAATGGCGATTTCTCCGGAGAAAGACGTGGACGGATTTCATCCTGTGAATGTCGGGAATCTTGTAATAGGAAAGAAGGCGTTTTTGCCATGTACTCCTCACGGAATTATAGTGCTTTTGGAGCGGATGGGCATTGAGACGAGCGGTAAGCACGCCGTGGTTATAGGTCGCAGCAATATCGTGGGAAAGCCGGTTTCGCTTCTTCTGGCGCGTAAGGAAACAAACTGCACTGTTACGATATGCCATACAGGTACAAAAAACATGGCGGAGATTACGCGCCAGGCTGATATTCTTGTTGCAGCTGCTGGCCGTCCTGGCACAGTAACAGCCGACATGGTAAAAGACGGTGCGGTCGTAATTGATGTAGGTGTGAATCGCATTCCTGACAGTACAAAAAAGAGCGGTTTCCGTCTTGTTGGTGACTGCTGTTTCGATGAAGTAAGCGAAAAAGCTTCTTTTATTACGCCTGTGCCGGGCGGTGTCGGGCCTATGACAATCGCAATGCTTATATACAACACTCTGGAGGCTGCTGAAAAAACGCTCGCGTAAAAAACTTGAGCGGAAATGCGACTTTTGTAAAATTCCGTGCGAGGTGCGGAACGTGCAAGTTGCGGAAAGGACTATATGAGAGATATCCAGAACGAGTTCGATTCAAGAAAGACACCGTTGCAAAAAGTCGGTGTTAAAGGCGTACGTTACCCGGTGACTGTGCTTGATAAAAATGAGCGTTTCCAACAAACAACTGCTGTGGCTGATCTTTTTGTCAATTTGCCGCACAATTTCAAAGGAACGCACATGAGCCGCTTTATTGAGACGTTCCACAAATATCATGAAGATTTGACGATGAACCGTTTCTTGGAGATGCTTGAGGAAATCCGTGAGAAGCTTTCTGCGGAACGTGCGTTCGGCTGTATTTCTTTTCCGTATTTTATGGAGAAAAAAGCTCCGGTTTCAGGCAGCAGCGGCATAATGGAGTATAATTGTTCTTATGAAGCGGAGGTTTCTGCGGAGTGCGGTGATTCGGGTGAGGAACATGGTTCCGCGGATATTGTACAAAACGTGAGCCGCAAGTTCTATATATCGATTGAAGTTCCTGTAACGACACTCTGTCCGTGCTCGAAAGCGATAAGTGAATACGGTGCGCATAACCAGCGCGGCACGGTAAAGGTAAAACTGCTCTATTCAGAATTCTTTTGGATAGAAGATATAATCGCAATGATAGAAAGTTGCGCTTCAAGTCCGCTTTATTCGGTGCTCAAACGACGCGATGAGAAATATGTTACGGAGCATGCGTATGAAAATCCACGTTTTGTGGAGGATGTCGTGAGGGAAGTGTATATCGGGCTAAAGAAACTTGGCTTTGCATGGTTCAGCGTGGAATGTACGAATTTCGAAAGTATCCACTATCACAATGCGTATGCATACGCCGAATACGACGGGAATTGAGTAGACATAGGTCTACCAAAGAGTTTTATAGTAGTGTATTCATACGAAGCGTAGATAAGGTTCAGCACAGAGCCTATTTGTGCGAGCGAACGAGGGCGTAAGCACTCGTGAGTCTGATACTTTATCCGCACAACCTAGGCTCTATGTGCTGGTTCTTGTCGAGAGCTTCGTATGTAAAGGAATATATTTTTATGAAATATTTTTTTGAGACATATGGCTGTCAGATGAACAAGGCTGAGTCTGCCTCTGTGGAACAGCTTTTTATGAACCGAGGATGGCAGGACGCAGGCTGTGCGGAAGAAGCTGATTTTATAGTGATAAACACATGTTCTGTCCGCGCGACTGCTGAGTCACGAATTGCAGGAAGACTCGGATGGTACACTACGCTTCGCAGGGAGCGGCAGAAGTCAGGTACAGGCGATTTTACGCTTGTCGTGACGGGCTGTATGGCTGAGCGACTTAAGGAAGATCTGAAAAAACAATTCAAGGTTGTTGATTACGTTGTGGGTACATTCCAGCACCAGCATTTCGTGGAGTTGATTGAAGCAGCGGAGAAAAAGACAGCCGTTGAATATATGGACGAGGAGCCTGTGTACAGTTTCGCCCCGCTCTCGTATGAGAAAGGCGCATTCCAAGCTTATGTACCTATTATGCACGGATGCAATAATTTCTGTACATACTGCATAGTTCCTTATGTGAGGGGCAGGGAAGTTTCACGTAATCCTGACGATATTATGAAGGAACTCGATATGCTTTCCGAGCGCGGGGTCAAGGAAGTAACTCTTTTGGGGCAGAACGTCAATTCTTATATGTGGAAAAACACCGACAAAAGCGATGTTGCCGGTGAGGAAAACAGCTCTGCCATCGATTTTCCTGAACTTATGCAACGTATCGCTGATCATTTGCGTGAAACTTCTTCATCAATCGGGTGGGTGCGTTTTATGTCCAGTCACCCGAAGGATATTTCTGAGCGTCTCATCGATGTAATTGCGAAAGAGAGTGTTATGTGCCGCCATATCCATTTGCCTGTGCAGCATGGTTCGACACGTATTTTGCAGCTTATGAACCGCAAGTATACGCGCGAGGATTATCTTGCAAAAGTGCGCATGATTCGTTCCAAGCTGCCAGGTGTGTCGCTTACAACCGATATAATGCTGGGATTCCCTGGTGAGACGGACGAGGATTTTGAACAGGCTGTGTCGCTTTTGCAGGAAGTGAAGTACGAAGCTGCGTTCATGTATTACTATAATCCTAGGGAAGGAACGAAAGCATGTTCTATGCCGGACCAGATTCCTATGGAAGTAAAGAAAAAACGGCTGGCGAAGGTAATCGATATCCAGCTGGCGATAAACCGCGCGGAGATGTCAAAGCGTGTCGGTACAACGACTAAAGTACTTGTTGAGTGCGTCTCTAAAGACAACGAAAACGAGCTGCTAGGCAGAACTGAACAAGATGAGCATGTCGTTTTTGCCGCCGATAAATCTCTTATCGGTTCATTCGTTGAAGTGAAACTTATTGAATTGACAGGTAACACCTTCAAAGGTACACTTTAAGAGATCAAATGAAAAATAGCCGGAAATGAACGGCTTTTAAGGAGTTTTGAAATGCCTTGGAAAATGATTTTATTTGTTATTGTAATTGTTCTAG
Source organism: Treponemataceae bacterium (assembly GCA_024685655.1). Classification (GTDB taxonomy): domain Bacteria; phylum Spirochaetota; class Spirochaetia; order Treponematales; family Treponemataceae; genus Treponema_I. The sequence continues at coordinate 4,949 of JAIKVO010000226.1, read as the reverse complement.
TTGCAGTTTTTGTAGGAGCCAACCATGCGAATGCCTGCAACATATCTTTTATATTCACTGAGTTCCAAAATGTTCCTGTTTATTTTACCATCCTTTTTTCCTTTGTTGTCGGAATGCTCGTTATGCTGCCATTCACAATCGGCAAAAAACGTGGAAAAGCCCCTCGTCAAATGAAAGACGTTGATGATACGGAAGTATCCACAAGAGAAGAGTTTCCTGCAGAAAGCGCACGCAACCGCCGTAACCGGAGACGGCAAGAGGCAGCGGCACGTAAAGCAGAGCGTGCAGCGAAGAAAAATGGCAAGAATGTTGCGGCTCAGCCAGAGCCTGCTTTAGCTGTCGTGCCGGTGTCTGAAATACCGAATGATGCAGAAACTCCTGCAATTCAAGACGTTGCAAAATTACCGGAAGAAACAAAATAATGAAGGTCTTGCTTACTGCTTTATTCGCAAACTTTCGCACGAATGCTGGAATTCGTTCTTGCGTTCGTGTTAGGTTTTTCTCCGCTTTCGCGCTTTTCGTCGCAGTTTTTGGCTTTTCTGGCGGAATTTGCTGGGGAGCCGACCTTGCTGACTATGTTACGGTGAAAGACGGAATCGTTGAGGCTTCTGCCGCAGAGACAGTGCAAACTCTTAAAGATAAATACGCAAAAGCCTCTGGATCGAAAGAAAAACTTGATATATTAACACTGCTTGCACCGTTACAGGAGCATTTGGGGCTTTATCAGGATGCCCAGATGAACTACAGCATTGCTGCTAATCTGTCAGCTTCTATAAAAGCGAGTTCTGGAGAGGGAGCTGCTGCCGACGAATCTTTGCTACTTGGTGCTGTTCGATGCGCGCTTTCTTGTGGTGACACTCCTTCAGCTGACTACATACTCAGTACGGCTTTTTCTGCTCCTGTAAGTCAGGAAACTCAAGCATATAAAATTCTTTATGCAGTGTGGAGCTGGCTGTGTAAAGCAGAGGATGATGCTATTCCTGCCCAGCCTGTTGCTGTCCTAAAACAATCTATACAGCTTTCTACAATGAAGGTCGTTAAGCCTGCTATGCTTTTGACATTGTGGTATGTCACCGGCGACAGCACGTATGCGACTCAGCTTGGAAAAGAATATCCGCAGTCTCCAGAATACGCGGTGACTAAGGGCAATGCGTCTTTTATGCCGGTTCCGTTCTGGTTTTTTGTGCATCCCGCCCGGTAAAAACACATATAACACATAATACAGCTACGCAGCTGTAAGTATCAAATGTTGTGTGTTTACACAGTGGCTGTCACAAAAAACACACAACTTCAAAAAGACTTTCTATCGTTTACGTTCCAAGAAAAGTTGTTCTCCGGTTGGCACAAGACCAGATGTCGTTATTTCAGCCGATTGCAAAATCAGGATATCTCTGTCTTGCCGCGATGTTGTATCTTTTTTTGTGATATACAGTCCGTTTAGAATTGCATTCTCGTATTGCGATCGGCATTGAATCAGTTCTGTTCCGAATACGCTTGAAGTTACATATATTCCGGATGTATTGCCTTCTGTGCTTTCTGATGTCCATTCTGATTTGCTGAATTTTACAAAGTATTCGTCCTGAATGACCCACGGTTTGTCTGAATCGGCAAGATATTCGCCTATCGGTGTGTTGATGCTTTCATCTGTCTGTTTTTCAATCAGTTTCGTCTGCTTTTTGTAGTTGCCGCTCCACAGTGAACCTTCGCTTATGTTCATGCGTAGTTCGTCTGTGACTGTAACTTTTATCTCGTTTGTTGCTACGAGCGTTGTATCTATCTGGCGCGAAATTGCAGCCGTAGAAGTGTTTTTCGTCGTCATGGAAAGTCCGTATTTACGCATCCAGTCTGAATTCCAGCTGTAAACTTCTTGGTTTTCGTCCATGAAACAGACAATTTCCTTTTCTTCTGGATTGAAGAAAATATAGCGCTGTCCGTCTTCATCCTTTGTCGTTTTATACCAAACTCCGCTAAGGAATTTTGAGAATGTTTCAGTTGTGCCGTCAAGAATTTTTGCAAGTTCCTGGGAGTTTATTTGGTTTCCTGGTATTTTGCGTGATGAAATTCTTTCATATTTGATTAAGTTCTGGTTCCAGCTGTATGTGCTCTGGATTTGATCAAGCGAATTGCTGTTCTGGTCTGGGCTGTATTCCCAGATTTGGAAACTTTCACCTGTTGCTTTTCCCATCTGATAAGCATCGGAACGTTGAGGTGTTTGTATGGCGAAAGTTCCTTCTGTGCTCAGATCCGCAATGCATGATATAGAAAAGCGGTCGTCATTTTCTTCTGGTTGATATGCTTTAAGGAGTGTCCTTTTGTTATCGGAGAATCCTGTATAGATTATAGAATTTATGTGGTTTCCGGTAAGATCGATAAACGAAAGTGAGAATGTGCTGAATTTTGTAATTTCTGTTTCTATTTCTGCAGAGCGGACATATGAGTTTGTGCTTGCGTCATAAATACCGATGATAAGGAAAACATTATCGTGACCGGTTTTCTTGACGGCTGAAATTTGGTCGTCCATCTGGTCTTGTTTGCTATGATTTGAAAGCACCGCTTCGTATGTCTGGAGCAGCGTTTCGCCTGGCAGAAGCTGGATGTGCGAAATAAAAGCCGATTCTTCTGTCTGTACGGTGCTTATGTCGCTCTCATCACTAGAAAAATCGTAGTTTGTAGGTACAACGACTTTTGAGTATGTTATATTTTCTGTCTTTTCTTCTGCCGGTTCTTCGGTCGGCTTGTTGAAGTAAAAAAACGCAAGCACGCCCGCGACAATAAGGAAAATAACGATTGTAAGCTTTTTCATACTGTGATTATATCAGAAAAGTTGGTTAGATTCAATTTGATGAATTTTATTGACGATTTGAATTCTTATTATTATTTTTTACTTGTTAAAGGTTACAGGTAGGATTGAGGCAATGAAAGAGGCTGAACAGAATACAACAGAAGAAAAAATCAACGAGGAAACAGTTCCTGAAACTGAGAAAACTGATACGGCTGCTGCAGAAGCAGAAGCTCAGACAGAAACTGCGGAGTCGCAAGAAAATACGGCAGAACCAGCTGAAGAGACGGCTCAGGAACCAACTCCGGAGCAGAAAATAGAAGAGCTTCAGAAAGAGGTTTCAGAGCTTAAGGATCAGTATCTTCGCAAATGCGCTGATTTTGAGAATTATCGCAAGAGGATGTTCCGCGAAAAGCAGGAGGCGTTCGATTATGCGAATACAAACCTGCTTACGGATCTAATAGCAGTTCTTGATGATTTTGACCGTGCGCTCGCAGCCGGTGTTACTCCGGAAGGTGAGCAGGTTGCAGATTTGAAGCCGGTTGTTGACGGAATCAAAATCATCAACAAGCAGATGAGGGGATTGCTTGAGGCAAAGTACAATCTTTCCGTTTACGGAGAGAAAGGCGACCTCTTCAATCACGATCTGCATGAGGCTATCGCAACAAATCAGGGACCAGTTGCCGAACCGATTTGTGCGGAAGTATATTTAAAGGGATATAAACTGAAGGACAGGGTTATCCGTCCTGCAAAGGTTATGGTTCAAATGCCTGACGGTTCCGTTAATGCAGAAGAAACCGCCAGTACAGAGAAGTAGTTTTTTACGGAAGAGCATAGAGGAGTGTCGAAAATGGGAAAGATTATCGGTATTGACTTAGGAACAACCAATTCTTGTGTTGCCGTTATGGAAGGCGGCGAGCCGGTTGTTATACAGAATTCAGAGGGCGGACGCACAACTCCGTCTATCGTCGGTTTTACGGCTAAAGGCGAGCGCATCGTTGGTCAGCCTGCAAAGAACCAGATGATTACAAATCCAGAGAACACGGTATATTCAATCAAACGTTTTATCGGTCACAGATACAACGAGCTTACTGGTGAAGCTAAGATGGTTCCGTATCATGTTACGGACCACGGAGAGGATGTCCGCATCGACATAAGCGGAAAGCCTTATTCTCCACAGGAAATAAGCGCATTCATCCTTCAGAAGATGAAGAAAACAGCTGAGGATTACCTTGGCGAGACAGTTACAGAAGCTGTTATTACAGTTCCTGCATACTTCAACGATGCGCAGCGCCAGGCTACAAAAGATGCTGGTAAAATTGCCGGCCTTGATGTAAAGCGTATCATCAACGAACCTACAGCAGCTTCTTTGGCTTACGGTTTCAACAAAGACCAGAAGAACGAGAAGACAATCGCTGTTTACGACCTTGGTGGTGGTACATTCGATATTTCAATTCTTGAGCTTGGCGACGGTGTATTTGAAGTTAAGTCAACAAACGGTGATACACATCTTGGTGGTGATGACTTTGACCGCAAGGTTATCAACTGGCTTATCGATGAGTTCAAGGCAGATACAGGCATCGACCTTTCACAGGATCGCATGGCTTTGCAGCGTCTTCGTGAGGCAGCTGAAAAGGCAAAGATTGACCTTTCTGCACAGTCTTCTACAGAAATCAACCTGCCGTTCATCACAGCCGATGCTACAGGTCCGAAACACTTGCAGAAGAGCCTTACACGCGCAAAGTTCGAGCAGATGACAGAAGATCTTCTTGAGCGCACAAAAGAGCCATGCCGCAAGGCACTTGCAGACGCAGGCATTTCTGCTTCTGATATTGACGAGGTTCTCCTTGTTGGTGGTTCAACACGTATGCCTAAGGTTATGCAGACCGTAAAAGAGATTTTCGGCAAGGAAGGCTCAAAGGGCGTAAACCCGGACGAGGCTGTTGCAATCGGTGCTGCTATTCAGGGTGGTATTCTTGGCGGTGATGTTAAGGACGTTCTTCTTCTTGATGTTACGCCTCTTTCACTCGGTATTGAGACAATGGGTGCCGTATTCACGAAACTTATTCCGCGCAACACGACAATTCCTACACGCAAGAGCCAGATATTCTCTACGGCTGCCGATGGTCAGACTGCAGTTTCTATCCACGTTCTGCAGGGTGAGCGCGAA
>JAIKVO010000216.1 GCA_024685655.1 Treponemataceae bacterium | reverse complement strand
AGTTATTTAAATTCCAGAGTGAATTTAAATTCTCGTATATTTTAAACGTGAATTTATAAATTCAAGAAATTTAAAAAAACGAAATGAATAATAAAAATTAAAAACAAACAAATAATAAAAACAAAATATTTAACACTTGACTTTTTCAAAAATTGTAGTAAGCTAAATGCATAGATTTAGATTATATCCGTACCCATGCGGCGCGGGCAATTTGCGGATCATCCGCACCGAAAAATCTGCCGGATTGTTCGGACGGGCATCTTATGGTGTCTTTCCGAGGCAACAAGGCAGATTTTTTTTATGCCCGGAGGCAGAACATGGGTTCTTCTTCAACCCAAAAAACAGTCAAAAGATACGACACACTTGATGCAAGCAGCTGGATGACCACGCCGTTCACGCGTACTGCGGAGGGTTTCCTTACAGGACGTGCGATAGTCACGAGTATCGGAGTGTTCACTTACCAGTACGCGGACGGCACTGTGATCCGCGAGCTCCGGCTTCCTGAGGAGGTGTTTGCCTATCAAAGCCTTGAATCCATGAAGCTCAAGCCTGTCACAAACCTGCACCCGGATGAATTCGTAAATCCCGAGAACCAGAAAGATTTGCAGGTCGGAAGTCTTGGAAGCGACGTAACGACAACAACTCAGCGCAATGAATACGGGGGATATAACAATCCTGAGGAAATTACGGACGGAATCCATGTGGCAATCGACATGACCATAAACAGGGCTGATGCTATTGAGGATGTGCTCAAAGGTCGCCGTGAGCTGTCTATGGGCTACACTTGCGACCTTGAGGAATCTTCCGGCGTTTACATGGGCGTTGAGTATGACTGCATTCAGAGAAACATCAGATATAACCACTGCGCCATAGTTGACGCAGCCCGCGCGGGGGATGCCGCGAGAATTCACTTGGACGGTGCGGACGCAATCCTTACTGGCTCGCCGAAAGTTCAGAAACCTGCCGCACAACCCACCACAAACAAAGACCACCAAAAACAGGAGGATAAGTCTATGAAAAAGACTGTGAGAATCGACGGCGTTGATGTCGAGGTTGACGACAGCGTTGCTTCGTTCATTGCCGCTCAGAACAAGCGTATCGATGAGTCGGAGTCCAAGAAGAAAAGCTTGGAGGAAGAAGTTGCCGACCTTAAGAAAACTGTCTCCAAGCTGGAGGCTGAGCGCGACGCGGAGAAATCAAAAGCTGACTCCGCACAGGCAGAGCTGAAGAAAGCCCGCGAGGACGCTGCTGACGATGCGAAGATAGACGCTGCGGTTCAGGAACGTCTTGCGGTGCTTGATGCCGCTGACAAGGCAGGCGTGAAGGTAACGCCGGAAATGAAGATGGACGGCATCAGACGTGCCGTTATCGAAGCTGTGTTCCCGTCTGTGAAGCTCGACGGCAAGAACTGCGACTATGTTTCGGCTTGTTTCGACTCTGCTGTTGCGGAGCTTGAGAAACGCAGCGATGCAGCACAGAGGATAATCGGCTCCGACGGCTTCAAAAAAGACGGCACAGACAACTACGATGCAGCTGCCGCACGCCAGAGGATGATTGACTACAACCAGCGCCGTTCACGCGGCGAGGAGGCGTAAGATGAACCTTTATGGAAATCCACCCCGCGCAATCGCGGGACAGAAATACGGCTTGCAGGATGTGGTCGAGAGCCACATAGCCGCAGAGAACGTTGAGCCGGGCGCGGCTCTTTTCGGAAAAGTCGGTGACGACAGCGTATTCAACGCCCATAAGAACGTAGTGACACTGGTCGGCTCAGCTAACTGTGTGGCAAGCAACAGCCTTGCTGTGACTGTGAACGGCATAGCTCTTGACGCGGTGGCGTTCGATACCGATATGGATACGACGCTTGCCGCATTTGTCGCCGCTATCAACGGAAACGAAAAACTTTCCGCTGCCGGAATTGTCGCAAGTACGGTTGCCGGTTCTAAGTCTGTAATCGTGACAGGCGATTCTGATGTTACGGCTTCCATCGTTGTTACGGGCGGAGAGTCCCAGCCGACATTCACCGCGACAGCCACAACAGGCATGAAGTTCGCTGGTGTCGCCGTTCATGAGGAGCTTTGCTTCAGAGAGGGCGTTGGCTTCTATCCAAAAGGAATCCCTGTGAACGTAATGACTCACGGAAAAATCTATGCTCCTGTTGCCACAGGAGCAACACCGGCAGACAAAAAGCCTGCTTATGTGGTGCTTTCAGGTGACGATGCGGGCAAGTTCACGGACGATTCGTCTGGAACTTATGACTGCGGCTGTGTTTTCCGCTCTGACGCACAGGACGGTCTCGCACTAGTAGAAGTGAACGGACTGAAATAACAGGAGGAAAGAGAAATGCCAGGATTAACAGCAAGACTGGATTCACGCGAATCCGCTTTTTTTCAGCGCGAGTGTGAGTATGTTAAAACTCGCACCTATGACGCTAAAACACCTCAGCTTAAGGGGCTTACGCTTGTTCCTCAGGCTTCCGGGATTCCGCTTGGCACGAGCGAGATAACATACCGCCACTATGCGGAGGCAGGACAGGCTAAGCTTATCGCCAACTACGCGAAGGATTTTCCGCGCGTAGATGTTTACGGAGAAGAGCAGACCGTAAAGGTTTTTGACATCGGTGCCAGCTACGGCTACAACATCAAGGAAATCCGCGAAAGCGCACTTACCGGAAAGCGTCTTGACCAGAGACGCGCGACGGCAGCTCGAAATGCAATCGAGCGCGAGCTTAACGCTCTTACTCTTGTGTCAAACAAAAAGACCGGAACTTACGGAATGCTTGATTTCCCTGGACTTACGGAAAGCACCCTGCCCGCTGACGGTGATTCAAGCTCAAAGCAGTGGTCAAAGAAAGACGTGGACAAGATTATCCGCGACATCAACATTCTGCTCAGTGCTGTTATTGAGCCGACAAAAGGTGTTGAGGTTCCTGATACCCTGCTTGTGCCGCTCAATGTCTACACGTCTTTGCAGTCTCGCAGACTGGGTGACACGAATTCATCTCTCATCAAGTATATTCAGGAAAATTTCCCGATGCTTAAGAAGATTGACTGGCTCAACGAACTTAGCACGATTGGAGCTGGCAACACAGGCCGCGTTATGGTCGGATGTTTTGACGAGATGCACTGCGAGAACCAAATTGTCAACCAGTTCGAGCAGGGCGATGTCGAGCAGGAAGGAATGGAATACAAGATTCCTTGTATGGCTTCTACCGCAGGTACAATCGTCTACTACCCAGGCGCATTCGCATACGCGGACGGAGTTTAAGGGGGCTTGCGGATGTTCATTAAGTACAATCCGAAACACCCGCACATCAAAGTAGTGCCGGTTGTGGACGGCGGCTCCGTTGCTGCGGAGAGCGTCATCCTCAATCCCGGTACGAACGAGGTGAGCGAGGAAAAGTGGAATAAAATCATGCCCAGCCTTGCGGCAGAGATTTCTGCCGGAGTTATCACGCCGTTCAGCGTGAGGACGGAGAAAAACGGCAGCTCCGCAAAGGCAAAAACGTTGAAGGACGTTCCTGTGGCTGTGGCCACAAAGATCGTTCTTGGATGCTCGAACAAAGAAACTCTGCGTAAATGGTTCAGTGAAAACCTATCTGATGAGATTGCTCTTCTCGTCGTAAAGCGAATGAGACAACTTAAGATGGATATTGACGAAATGAGCGGAGAAGAAGAAACCCTGTCAGAGTCTGATATTGTCAATGAGGGCGATGCAACAGAACTTGACGGTTCTGCCGACGGGGAAAGAACTGCGTCTTCGTCTGCTTATGACGGCATGACCTACGTCGAACTCCAGAAAGCCGCTAAAGACAAAGGTATCGATATAACTTCCGTTAAAAAGAAAGAGGCCCTTATCAAGGCTCTGGAAGAAGCGGATGCCAAGGGCAAGTCGGACAAGTCCGGGGAATCTGCATCCGGGGATAATATTCCTGATTTCGATAACCCTGACATGAAGGTGGGCTAATGACACCTCGCGAGATAATCGGCGCAATTTGTCCCGCTCTTGCCCAGAACGAGTCTGTGTCTGTTTTCGTCCAGATGGCGGAAGAGAACACGAACAAGAAGCGTTTTGGCAAGCTTTATCCCTATGCGGTTGCTTACCGGGCATGCCACTTGTACACAGTGACAGCCGGTACCGGTGCAAACTCGGTTTTCGGTATGGGGCAGGTTGCATCGATGTCCGAGGGCGGGCAGTCCGTCAGTTTTGCTACAAGAGTAGAATCCGATGCGAACGGCGGACTGGAAACAACGAAATACGGCAGGATGCTGCTGGGGCTTTTGAAAACATGCCCGACTTTGGGCGTTAATACTGCAGGTCTTGCGTGTCTGCATCTTGGCTGAAAAATACAGCCGATTTGCGGAAATAGAGTTCTATTTTTTTACTGCCGGGCAATCAAAACGAGGATGTCTGCATAAGGATTGCAGACTGTCCACCTTTGTCTCTGGCAGATATTTTCGGACTATTTGTCCGGCAGTTTTTTTATCAAGGAGGTCTGAAATTGGTATTTTTTCCGAATGCGACAGTTTATATATCAGACCTCAAAACAGTTAAGAATGACGAGGGAACAAAAATCAAGACCTATGATTTTGAGCATCCCTTGGAAAGTTTTCCGGCAGACGTTCAGCCGAACACGCTGACGTTAGCTCAGATTGAGCTTTACGGAATCAACGCGAAAACAGCGAACACAAAAAAGTGCTTCATAGATTTGGACAAAGGAACTTACGCAGCCGTTGGCAACAGAGCTAAAGTCGTTTTTTTTAACGGGATGGTTGGATATTACGATATTCAGCCGGTCAATACCTGGTGGGCACACAAAGAATTTCTTCTTATCCCGGTGGAGAATGAAAATGGCTAGGAAGATAACGATTGAACAATTCAGTGATTATCTCCGAGGGGCTGTCGAGGGCGTACCTGACGCAATGACAAAAGCCATAAGTGTCTGTTGCCAGAAAATAAGCGACGATATAAAGGCTGACATGGCTCATACTATACGAGACCAGAATAGGACGTATTACACTCACAACAAGACAAAAGCGCATCATCCATCTGCTCCAGGGAATCCTCCCGCTCCTGATACCGGCAACCTTAGAAAAAGCATCAGGTTCGAGATACGTGACAGGGGCAAGAGTTCCGTTTATGGACTCGTAGGCTCCACGCAGAAAGAACCGCCTTACGGCTCTTATCTTGAATACGGGACATCCAAAATCGCACCTAGACCTTGGCTTCGCCCGGCTTTGGAAAAGAACAAGGAATTTATAGAGACAGCTCTGAAAGAAGCTCTGCCGGAGATTTTCAGCGGAGGCGGAGAATGATAAACGCTAAGCGGATTTATAAAAGATTGCTGACGGACACACGAATAACGGCATTGATAGACGAAGAAAACATACAGAGTTCATATCCAGCGGAAATCGAAATTTACCCATGCATTATCTTTTTGGATGACGCACAGGCGGACAGCGAGTACAGCGATAACAAGCCTGATGCAAGCAGCTGCGAGGTAGAGATTCATATCTACTCGAAGAAACTTACAGGTTTCGTCAGCACGGCAGATGTTGCCGTTGAAATTGCTGCTGTTATGGCCGAAGATCTATGGCATTGTCCGGTCAACCGGGAAGTACCAGACCCTGTGCCGGATGTTGAGCACAGGGTTATGCGGTTTAATAAGTCAATTTTTAATTGATAGGAGGAATAGAAATGGAAAGACCTAAAATCGGGTTGAGCGGCTTGGTTCTTGCACAAGTTGTATCGGATGATGAGAACGGTATCGTTTACGACACACCGTTCAAAATTCCTGGGGCTGTAGTTGCGACAATCAACCCGAATTCAAGCGTTGATAGTGATTATGCGGACGACGGAGCGATATTTACTCAGAACAACCGCGGAATTACAGAACTTGCTCTTGAGATGATAGACATTTCTCCGGAGAACGAGGCGAAGATGCTAGGTCAGCGCAGAGTGAACGGTGTAACTATTGAGACAGACCTTGATCAGTCACCGGACTTTGCTTTCGGGGCAAAAATTCTGCTTGCAGGATCAGACGCAACCGGAGATGCCGTTTACGAGCTCATCTGGTTATCTAAAGGCAAATTCTCAGTACCTGAGAGTGGCGGCAAGACGAAGAAGAACTCTGTTGAGTTCGGTCATAAGAACCTTACCGCTCAATTTGTCAAAACACAGTATGTTCCCGACGGTCAGAAAGCTGGAACAATCGGAGCCAGATGTAGAACCGATGACCCAGAAGTACCGCGAAGCGTGATCGAGCATTGGTTTGACTCTCCTGTTGTAGAAGTCGCTCAGGATGTTTCTGCCCTGACTGTTGTAGCTGCTGCAAGCGGTGACAACATCGTACTCACAGGAAGCAAAGCAAGCGGCGGCAATTTTTCTTTTGCAAGGGCAAGTGCAAGGCTTGGCGAGACGATTATTGTCTTTGATGAACTTGGCTCGCCTGTTGACGGTACGCTAGCGTTCGGCGGAACTGCATCGGCTCCGACCATCACGTTTACACCGGCAAGCGGCGCGGAAACTCCTGCTGGTGTGACTGTGACACGAGGATTAAAGGATTCCAACGGAATCGGCGCGACACCGATGACCGATATGAGCCTTTGATATTTTAAATCTTCCCCTGGTTTTGTATCAGGGGAAGAAGGTTTTTTGATGAGGTGGACAGAAAAATGGAAGACAAACAAGAAATTTCAGAGTTTGAGAAAATAAAACCAAGTGAGTTTTATCTTACTGTAAAAGAAAAAAAACGCCGGATAAGGTTCGGAAATCGTGCGCTTGCTGAGGTCGAGGATAAATACGGAACGGTGTCGTTTGACAGTCTGAACAAAGATCTTATGGAGAGACCCATGCGTAATATTCCGTGGCTCTTTTCAATCTGCTTAAGTGACGAGGATAGAGAGGATATAGGAGATTCGTACAAGGATATCCTGTCTGCTTTTGATGACTCCAATCTTTCTGTCACGGACGTAATGAAAGTCGTGGGCGCAGCCATGCAAGATTCAATGGGTAAGATTTCTGGCGTTGACTCAAAAAAAAAGACGGCGAAATAAGAATACCGTGGACTTATCTTTTGACGGAAAGCATTGTGTCATTGGGTAAGTCCGAGGAATGGTTCTGGAATACAGAGCTTCGTATAGTCTGGTACTTGTTGGAAAAACAGAAAGAACTGAAAAAAATAGAGCAGAAAAATTTGGCGGTTTATATCGCAAGTTATGTTTGGGGCAAAGATCCGGACGGATATGATGAAACGTATGAGCGAGGTTTGATACCGGGCGTAGACATTCCGCTCAAAGACGCGGCGATAGTTGACTGTTTGTTTTAGAGGAAGAGGAAAATGGCAGAAAGCGATTTTGATTTATATGCTAAACTTGGTTTGGATTCGTCAGGATTTACATCCGAAATAAAGAAATCAATCGGCTATCTGTCTGATTTTCAGGGAACGCTCGGAAAAGCGACCGATTCTGTATCAAACGGTTTGAAGTCATGGGGCGTAGATTTAAACCAGTTCTACGACAAAGGCTCATCAATTTTCAAAAATTTTGGCGTTGACATAGACAAGTTCGCCTCTCACTTCGGAATGTCCGGCGCATTAATGAGCGGGATAACGGCTGTTACGGCAGCACTTAACAAGCTTGGGGAAGCCGTAAACCAAGCGACAGCGGAAATTGTTAAAGGTACTGGAAAAATCGGCAGTGAACTTCGTTCGTTGGAGACGACCGCAAAAGACGCGATGATTAACGGCGTTGGCGGTTCTGCTCAGGAAGTTGGACAGATAATAGCAAATCTTAATACAAGATTCGGTGTTACAGGTCAAAAAGCCGTCGAAATGACTGACAGTTTCGATCAGTTGTCGCACGTAATGGGCGTTTCTGCTTCCAACGCTGTCAATTCAGTAGCGGATGCTATAAAGAAATGGGGGAAATCTACATCTGACACTATCCCATTGCTCGATCAGTTGACTGTAGCTTCTCAGGAATCAGGGGCAAGCTTTGATTCCTTGCTTTCGGGTATTACAAGCGGACAATCTATATTCTCACAGTTCGGTATGAGCCTGACTGATTCTATCGCCTTTTTGGGGGCATTGAGCGCGGAGGGTATCGGCACAGAAAGTGCAATGACGGGATTAAGAACAGCGTTGGCAAAGTTTGCGGCAGGCGGTGAGGATGCTTCCCTGGGATTGGCACGGGTAAGCAAGGAAATAAAAAATGCAACGAGCCAGACTGAAGCTATGAGGATTGCTACGGAGACATTCGGCACTAGAGCGGGTGCGGAAATGGTACGTGTTTTGCAGTCTGAATCATCAGCGGCAGAGGATTTGTGCAAGAAACTTGACGAAGCTACAGGTGCACTTGCACGCACTGACGAAGCTTCCCGTACCGCATCTGCCGCTTGGAAAGACCTGAAACAAGCCTTGCAAGGAGTGTTCGGGGATTTCGGTCAAGGTATAAATGACATGCTCCGTGATTTGATAGATTCTATCCGAAATTTTGTAGACCTGATAAGTCCGATAATCAGACCTGTCGGGGAGACATTCAGGACAATTTTTTCGACAATCGGATATGTAGTCAAGACTGCGAGCGGTGATTTATTGGATTTCTTCAATTCTGAGACTGATGTAGAAAAAATTACAGCTGAAGCTAACAAGACTCTTGAGAAACAGGCGAGTAAGGTGTCGGCGTTGACTGAAGAGATCCGTAAACTTGATACGGCAACACGTAATATGCGCAAGGCATCTCTTACGTCATCGATGCTTGCTGAAAAAGGGGTTATCGAGAACACTCGACAAGAAATAGAAAGGCTTACGAAAGAAATAGAGGACTATGAGAAGAAAGTTGCGGAAAGCAAGGCGAAGCAAGCTCCATATGCAGGTTCTGTCGTAAACAATGGAAGTTTTATTGATATGGCGGTGTTTACGGACGCTATGACCGCAGGTGGAGACGCTTTGAATGATTTCTGGCAGGAAGGAACCCACATCGCTGATGTCCGCGAAGAACTTTCGAAACTAAGCGCGGAACTAAAATTGCATGAAGCGATTTACGAATCACTTAATTCCCAAATACAGGCATTCAGCGATGTAGAACAAGACGAAGCTAAAGCCAGATCACAAGCGGAACAAGACGAAGCTGACAAAAAAGCAAAGGCACAAAAAGAAGCACTTGAAAAACTCAGCGAATACTCAAAGAAGTTTACTGATATGGAATATCAGCAAAGCTTGGAACAGCTTAAAAACGAAATGGCTAATGAAGTTCAACGTGCGGAAAATGCAGGAAAGACACAGGAAGAAATATTTGCCATAAAACAAGATTATTTGACACAAATAAAAGAAAAACTTAAAGAACAAATTGATGCAGAAGAGCAAGCGGAACTTGATAAACTCAAAGCTATTGAGGATGTTGTCGGCAAGACAGATGAACTGGAAGCTTTAAGAACAAAAATAACCAATTATTACACGAATGAAAGAAAAGCCCTTGAAGTTGAAGCGGTACAGGCTGTTTCAGATGAGTGGCAGTCTGCTTTTGACAAAATGGCTACAAACTCCGCAAGCTATGCGGATAAGCTTCTTGCACAGCAGATTAGGATGAAAAAGCTTGAAATGCAGGACGCATTGACAAGGGCAGAGAATGAAGGCAAGACCGATGAAGAAATACTCTCCATTCGCAGAGGATTTGAAGATGAAATAAATACGATGCTTGAACAGCAGATAAATAACGAGCGGAACGCGGAACTCGCCAAAGTCGCAGAGATGAAAAAGACATTAGACGAAACGGAACAGATTAAGGCTCTTGAAAAGCAGATAAACGACTATTATGACAACGAAATCGCTTCGCTTAAAATGGGAAATCTTGAAAAGATAACCAAAAAGATAGAGGAGCAACAGCAGTTAAGCTATACATGGGATTTGAAGCTTCTAAACCTTGAAAAAGACAGGGCAACAACTGAGGAAGAGCGTAAAGACAAACAAAAACAGATTTTAGAGATAGAAAAAGCTCAGGCTCTTGCAACTGCAAAAACACCCGAAGAAATTAAGAAAATAAACGATTATTACAAAATCCTGCTTGATGACTTAGATGCAGTCAATGATGCTAAAACGGCTGATTACACATGGACGCAGAAACTGCAACAGCAGGAATTGTCACGACTACAGACCTCAATGGATTCAGCAGTTGAGGTTGCGAAATCAGAGGGCAAGAGCGAGGAAGAAATAGCGAAGATAAAAGAAAAATACCTCAATCAGATTAAGGACAAACAGCTTGAACAGCTTGAACTCCAGAAAGAAATAGACCTTGCGAGAAGCTCGTCAGCGGAGCAGACTGCGGAGATTGAGAAGTATTACACCAATGAGAAAGTCAAGATTGAAGAAGAAGCCGCAAAAAAAATATCTGGAATTTATATTGATGAAACAAAAGAAAAAGAGAAACAGCTTAAAGCAATAGCTGATATGCAACAGGAATGGGATAACAAGCTATCTCAACAAAAACTGAACAGGCTTAAGACAGAAAAACAGTATGAAATCCAAATGTTAGAAGAGCAAGGTGTATCTGACGAGGAAATCTTGGCAAAAAAGAAAGAGCTTGCGTCATGGGAAGCTGAGAACGATGCAGAGAAACTTGAAAGAGAAAGAGAAGCCGCCTTGGCAATTGCGAAAAGCAAAGAAGAAGAAAAACTGATTAATAAATATTATGACGATGAAAAAGTTCAGCTGGAAGAAAACCTCTATCAGAAACTGCTTTCTTTACAACAAGAATATGACAAATCAGTTCTTGCCGAAAAAGAGAAACAGGCGAAGAGAATCATCGAATGGGATGAGAAGATAGCCGATCAGAATCAGAACGCTATCAAAGCCGACATGGAGCGAAGGATAGAGCAACTTGAAGCCGAGGGCGCATCTGATGATGAGATTCTTGCAAAAAAGAAAATCTACCTCACCACGAAACTTAATATGCAGTTGTCGGAACTGGAGAAAGAAAAACAAGCCGAAATAGAAAAAGTTAAAGATACTGAGAACGCAGAAGAGGAAATCGCCAGAATCAATAATTATTATCAGAATCAAGAGCTTATAATGACGCAGGAAACGGCTGACGAGATAAACAAGGTTGTTTCCGACAGGGAGAAAGCCAAGGCTGACGGCATTAAATCGTGGGGCGATAAACTTGCGTCACAACAGAAAGAACTGCTTGAATCAGAAGAAGAGACGATTATCGCAAGGTTGGAAGCCGAGGAAGCGTCTGATGAAGAGATACTTACGAAACGCAAGGAATTCCTCGCTAAAAAATATGAACTCACGTTGGAGGAAATAGAGCAAGAAAGAGAAACCGCCTTGGCAAGCGCAAAATCCTATGAGGAAAGAGAATCTATCCAGACGTATTACGACAATAGAAGTCTGCTTGCTACGGAACAGTACAACTTAGATTTATCCAAACTGAACGAAAAAGGAGCGACATCTTTCAGTTCGTATGTGGCGGTAGCTGTTGCCGCCGTAAAAAAAATGAAGGATGTGTTCCAGAAAATCGGCAGCACAATCAAGAACATTACCAGTGGAATTTTCAACGCAATCAAAACAGTTGGTGACGGAATTAAGAGTTTTGTTGCCGGCATAGAAAGCGGTATAAACGGACTTTTTGATTCGTTTGTGTCTATTGTCTCAATCAATATTGACGAATCTCTTGATAAGCTACTTGAATTTGAGGACAAAATTCTTGTGTTTTTTGACGAGTCGGTACCTAGATTCCCTGAATTCGTAGCGGCGGCGATAGAATCAGTAAATCATCTTTTCGGTTCGTTGCAAACCTTGGATTGGAGTGAAGTTTTCGGACATATCGGGGAAACTCTTGATGTAATCATTGAGGAAGCCCCTAACCTTATCTCTGATTTCTTCCAGACAATCGAGCGGATAGGAAGCTCCTTGTTCGGGATGCTTGACGGTCTTAATTGGGGCAACATATTCGGAAATATAGGCAGTTTTTTGCGAGGTATCATAGACGAGATGCCGGATAAGCTCAGTGACTTTTTCGGAAACGTTAATTCTCTCGCTGAGAATGCATTTGAGGGAATGGAATCTGTTGACTGGAACGAAGTCTTCGGTAAATTGCCTGATGTCCTTACGACTATACTCACGAATATCCCGACATATACATCCGCTTTCTTTGTGTCGGTTGGCACTCTTGTCAGAAACGGATTCGAGTTAATCGACCAGATTGACTGGAGCAGTGTATTCGGTTCAGTAGGCGCAAGCCTTGAGAATATACTCAAAGATTTGCCTGAAACGCTTTCCTCGTTTTTCAAAGCTGCAAACAATCTAATTAAGTCAGCGTCAAAAGCTGTTCAAAAAATCGACTGGAAAGGTATTTTCAGCGGATTCAGTGACATGACGAATGAATTCCTTGAAGGGTTGCCTGACGCTCTTTCTTCGATATGGGATTCAGTGTTTGCGGTAATTGAAGGTCTGTTCGACAGCGATTTCTTGGACGATTTGCTTACAGGCGTTATCAATATGATAACGAACCTGATTGGCAAGCTCCCCGATGCTATAACGGACATAGTAGGATTATCATTGAAGCTCACGAACGCAGTTCTTGCCATGCTTCCTTCCCTTATAACGGCACTCGGAGAGCTTGCCGTGGAAATCGTTAAAAAACTGCCTGACATAATAGATTCCATAATCAATGGGCTTGTTGATTTTCTCACCAACCTTGATGCAGAAAGCATCGGTGACATAATCGAGAGTATTATTACCGTTGTGGGAGAGCTTGCCACGGCTTTGATAACAAACGCTCCAAGAATCGTGGTATCATTAGCTACGGCTTTACCACGGCTTGTCGGAGCTTGGTTTGAGACAATGCCTACCGTGTTGGCGGAAGCATTGGAAGGTGCTTGGAACGGTGCTATAGCTATATTCGCGAGTGTCGGTGAATGGGCTTCGGGCGTATGGGATGATATCAAGAACGCTTTTACCGACCCGAAAGGATTTGCTACAGATGTTTGGAATGGCATAAAAGAAGGGTTCAAAAATGTAGGACAATGGTTCACTAACTTATGGCAAGGTGTGAAAGATTCATTCGTCAGTATTTTCAGCGGTATTGGTGACTTCGTTAAGAATATCTTCGGTGGCGATGATACATCATCTTATTCTGATGTATATACCAAGGAAATGAAGGACAAGGTAGGAAAAGCGATACAAGAGCTTCGTACAGAGGGGTTTAGCGAAGACGAAATATATAATTGGTTAAACTCACGGGGGCTTGCCGCATACGCTCCTGTGGCAGAATTCCGGGGTTATGCTGTCGGTACGGAATCAGCGATGAGGGGGCTTGCGATTGTAGGTGAATCCGGACCGGAGCTTGTTCGGTTCAGAGGCGGTGAGCAGGTGCTTAATGCGCGAAACACACAGAAAGCTCTTCAAGGAATGAACGGAACCACGATAAATCAGAGCGTCACGTTCAACAACCTTGCCGACACGACTGCCTACGCCATGATGAACCAACTCAGACAATACAACAGGCAGCTGGCTATAAATGGAGTTTTTTAGGAGCGGGAAAATGCAGAAACTTATATGGCAGAATGCGAACGGTGATTCGGTGGATTTGACGCGCGACCCATACGGAATAACGAGTTGGGAGGGTTTCAGCAGCGCGGAGCTCAACATACAGACGCAGAAGGTGCCGTTCTGTGACGGCGATGTTTTTCTGGATGCTCTCTTGGAGCAGAGAGAGTTGAGCGTTACCCTTGCCATGAACGCCAAGAACGATCTGGAGAAACGGTACAGGCTTAGACGCGAGTTGATTAAGATACTGAATCCTAAGCTTGGTGAGGGATATCTTATATACTCCAACGATTACACAGAGAAGCGGATAAAATGCGTTCCGCAGATACCTTTGTTCCCGACAAATAACAGCAATGATTCAGGAAGCCCGAAAGCTTCTTTGGCGTGGACTGCCTGTAACCCATATTGGGAAGATACAGAGGAGAAAATAATATATTTGAACGCAGGGCAAAGAACTGTCGTTGAGAATGAAGGAGACGTGCCGTGCAGTATCTCGCTAGGTTTGTATTCATTATACAAAAAAAATATATCAATAGATAACTTTACTAACAGGAAAAAAATTGCCCTTAAAGGAGAATACAACGACAACATCAGAATAGAAACTGCCCAAGGAAGAAAAAACATAGAGTCAGAGAAGTTGTTGTTTAAAACGTCTTACACATCACGTCTTTGTCCAAAATTTCTTACCTATAACGAGGCAGAACGTTGTATTGCTGGAATTTCAGCTGCCGAAAATGTTTTTATCAAAAGCAATGACGGAATATCCTGGCGTTTCTTTCTTACGACAGGCACACGGCCTTCTGTTGATATGACTTGGCACGGGGGTTTATACGTCGGTATTGCTGGAAATAAAATCGTTACAAGTTCCGACGGAATAGAATGGACTGAACGAGCAACTTATTCAGATTTGAAAAGCTGTAAATATCTGGAGTCAGCTGGGTTATTCTGTGTTGTGGGTAATGATAGAACACTTGTTACAAGCCCGGACGGCATCACTTGGACTTCTCGTTTAGAAAGTAGAAATAACATAGCCCTGAACGATGTCTGTTGCTCAGACAGCTTGGCCTGCGCTGTAGGTGATTACGGATTGGTTTACACAAGTTCCGACGGAATAGAATGGACTGAGCGAACAAGCGGAACTTCAAATAAACTTGCACACGTCACTTATGGGAGAGAAACAGGTTTCGTTGCAGATTACTGTCGTAGTGTGGACGGAGAAAGATGGGAAGCTGTACCAATCGCGGAGAATTACCCCTTAAGCTGTTTTTGCTTTCACGAAGGTTCACATTCATTTATCGGGGGAGCTTATACCTATTCAAGACTACGGTATAGCAAAGACGCGAGAAAGTGGAAGCCAGCAGTCGTATCGGTTGAGAATCTTGAAATAAAAAATGTATATGATTTTAAGAGTCTGGGGTTGCTAATAGCCCTTGATGTTAATGGTTATGTGTTTATCAGCACGGATGGAATGAACTGGAAACGCTGTCCTGTTTTCGGCAGTGCTTTCCGTGTTGACAAGGTAGAGTATGTGTCATCGAAAAAGTGTTTTTTTGCGTTAGCAGAAAACAGCTTCTACAAGAGCGATGACGGTGAGAAATGGACAAAACTGGCGGAATTCTCCAGAAAAATAAATGATTTTACCTGGATTCCTTCTATCGATGATGATGGCCGTAAGTTCGACATGTTCATAGCAGTAGGAGACTCTGTGACTGAGGAAGTCGGATATTCAACCTGGCAACGGGGAACGTTGCTTCTCAGCCCGGACGGCATCACTTGGACAGGTGCAAGGCTCCCAGATAATGTAAATTTTAAAAATTTTACAAAGATTGCATGGTTTTCGTATGAGTATGTTTTCAGTCCGGATGTTATAATTATTGACTCCGAGGGGCGCTTTTCAATCTATAATCCATATACATCATATGGGGGAGCCTTTTATCCTTTGCCAGACAGCCCTGCTGTGACCGCTGTTACTGAGTACGCTGGAGAAGGTTTCCTTCTTGGGTGTGATGACGGTAGTTTTCTTCTATGCCATTCAGGAACTCAGCTGCAAAACTCTAGTCATATATCCGGCTTGTCAGGGAAAATATGGGATGTCGCATATAGCAAAAGACTCTCGATTTTTATTGCTGTTGCTGATTTTAGCATCTTGTACAGCTATGACGGTAGCACATGGCATTCCGTCGCTGATATATACAGTTATCCTCGGAAAATAATAATAGCAGAAGAGATTAATCTGATAGTCGTTTTATGTGGTAACAACTCTGGGACAATCTATTACAGCAACGATGGGGTGTCATGGGTAACTGCAAGAGAACCGGCAACTATGTACGCAACGACAGGGGCGTATTCATCTTACTTGAATAGATTTTGTGCCTGTAGCAATACAACCGTCGGGCAGCTTTCAACTGCATCTTTTCAAAAAGAAACAAACCTTATTGCCGATATGTCCGCAGATTCAGACCTAACGTTTGCACTTGAGGTGGGTTCTAATGAAATTCTTGTCTCGGATGATAGAGGAAGCCTTTCTGCCAGACTAACTTTTTGCCAGAAATACATAGGAGTTTAGCATGAGCTACAAGCAAAAACCACAACTGAAACTTTATAAGTATGAAAACAGCTCGTTCGTTTTACAGGCTATGATAGATGATTATCAGGAATGCTCATGGGAAACAAACCATTATGAATCAGGTTCGTTTATAGTAACGATAAATTGCAACATCCCAAACGCTTCGAAGTTCAAAAAAAGACTTTTTATCAATTTCGGTGATAATTACGAATTCGGAGAAATATTCACGATTGAGGACACAATCGGTTCGGACGGAAAGGGTTCGCAGATTAGGATTATAAAAGGACGCGACGCAAGATACATCCTGAAAAGACGTGTCATAAAAAACATGAACGACAACGGCAAATGGAGTATGACGGCAAAAGGCGAATTGTGCTTACGGCATCTTATCAACGACCAGTGCGGAACTAATGCCGAAATCAAAAGACAGCTTCCCATAGCCAACGTCATACCAGATGAAGAAGATGCAGTTGGCAACGAATATTCTGTTTCGGAATCCTTTACAAATCTTTATGAAGTATGCAAGACAATTGCGACTCAATCGGAAACAGGATGGAGAATAGGATTTGACGGAACAAGCCTTACCCTTATATGTTTCAACGGAGCAGACAGAAGCCAAACTGTCAGGTTCGACTCTTCCTTCGATTCGCTTGCTACAGGACAATCATCCGATTCTTTGGAAAACTACGCAAACTCAATATATGTTGGCGGAAAGGGGCAGAATGACGACAGAGATATTTATGAGGGGGAAGTAACAGGAACCCCGTCGGGTTTTGACAGGTTTGAGGCGTGGGATAACCAGTCTAGTATGACAACTGTAAGCGAATATCAGGCGGAAGCACTCTCAATGCTTACGCAGTACGGCCAAACCTTGGAGTTGAACGGCCAAGGCTTGGCAAAGTGTCCATACATCTACAAGGAACAGTACTTCGTCGGAGACAAAGTAACCGTCTCGTTCAGCGGAATGAGCGCGGTCGTGCAGATTGTTTCTGTCACAGAGCATTGGGCTAAGGGTGGCTATGACATATCTTTCGGCTTCGGCAAATTACAGAACGGCTTAGAAGGTCAGCTTCAAGTGATGCTTACTGAAATTCAGAGAGCAGCTGAAAAATCTTCGTCAAAGGACAGCGTAAGATACTATACACTTCCCACTGATACGCAGATGCCTAAAAGCGATGTAACTTACGGCACTATAGGTTTTCTGGGCAATATAGATTCAGGTGCGACTTTTCGGTTATACCGTGACTCCGAGGGTACAGGCTCAAAGTCTTATCATGTCCGATTCAAACAGCTTGGCGGAACAGGAAAACTTACCCTTACTACTGGTGTAAGTGGTGCTGCTAATCTGGAGATGGACGTTGGAACATATGTAGCAATTATACATGTTGATGAGGAAGGAAATGTTCTTAGTTCAGCGGGTGTGAAAGGAGATAAGGGTGACAAAGGTGAGACAGGAGCACAGGGACCGCAAGGTGCGAAAGGAGATACAGGCGAAAAGGGTGAACAAGGTATTCAGGGAATACAGGGGGACAAAGGAGATCCATTTACTTATGAAGATTTCACTCCAGAACAGCTTGCAGAACTAAAGGGTGATAAAGGTGCGACTGGTGACAAAGGAGACAAGGGAAACGCAGGCGTTTCCATGCGAATCAAGGGTACTTGGGCATCTGGTGTCTCTTATGTAAATAATGATTCTTACATAGATGTTATTTATTACGCAACGGATGGGTGTATCTATAATTGTATAAAAAGCCATACTTCATCAAGTTCAATTCTGCCGACAAACACAACCTATTGGAGTAAGGCTTCTCAAAAAGGCGATAAAGGCGACAAGGGGGATAAGGGAGCGACAGGCGCGAACGGAACTAATGGCACGAACGGAACGAACGGAACAAGCGCGGCATGGTTCACCGGCACGGCAGTGACAGGCACGAGCACCACTGCAACGTCGTTCACTGTGTCGGGAAGCAAGGCGGGCGACATGTACCTGAACACGTCCACATGGAACGTGTACCGCGCCTCGTCGGCAAACAGCTGGGTATATACGTGCAACATCAAAGGCGCGAAGGGAGACAAAGGCGATAAAGGCGACAAGGGGGATAACCTAACGATAGCAGCCGAAAAAGCTCTTATGAAGAGTATCTTTCGTGTTGGAATGCTTTATTGGTCGGAAAGTAACGATAATCCGCAGAATTGGAAACTGTCTGACGGCTCTACGTCTATCGGCTGGACATGGACGAGGATACAAGGAAAATTCATCTGGGCGAAAGGTGACAGTGACGGAATGGCTGCAGTCGGCAGTTCGGGGGGAAGCAGTACACAGACGTTGAGTATAAATAATGTCCCGAAGCACAATCATGACAAAGGGGAGTTGTCAGTGAGTCCCGGTGGAAGCAATAATGGTTATATTGATTTCCTCGGTTTCGATGGCGATGGTTCTTTGATCAGAGAAGTTGATGGTACTATATGTAAGCTTAGTAGCGGAACTAACAATTCAGACATACTACAGAACGCATGGGCTACTCAGCCAAAAGCGCGTGTAACTTTTCGTCTTGAGCACAGTCATTCTCTCTCCGGTTCAACAGGTTATGCAGGCAAGAACGCTGATAATCCTGATTCGTTCAGCATAATGCCGCCGTATGAGAGTAGCTACTGCTGGAAACGGACATCATAGGAAAAAATGGAGGTAAACAAAATAGATGTGGGAAACGATAGAAAACGTCCTGACGGGCACTAACGCTTTGCAGACAATTATCGGCGTGATTCTGATATGCCTGATGGTAGTGATTATGGTAAAAACAGGCATGTTACGTATAAGAACGAAGTATGTTCAGGTTGGCAGTAGGCGGATGTCTCCGGACACGGAGAGGAAGATAATTCAGGAACAGTGTGAATTCACAAGAGCATATTTACAGGGGCTTATCGGTAAAATCACGGAAGTATGCCCCGACCGTAAACTATTGTATGACGGTTGGTTTACGAAATGCATTCTTTCTGACGTATACGATGAATTCGTTAAGTGGATAACGCAGAATCATATTTCTGACAACAAGGCGTATGTATCGACCAAACAGAACAAGATATGTGCGCTGATATATTCTTATCCGGTAAGGAATGAATTCAAGACACCGGAATTTCAGGTACGAATGAAAAACTGGGTCGAGGAGATTCTAAGGGAGCTTGTGCGTATACGCACGGTGTACACAGAACAGGCAAAGGGGGTGCAAAATGACATTCGAAACCTTTATTCAGGTGAATAAAGGAAAAAAAGTAGATTTCGACGGAGCCTATGGAGCTCAGTGCGTTGATCTGTTCCGGCAATACTGCCAGGATGTCTTGCAAATTCCACATACTGGTTCTTGTTCAACCAGCGGTGGGGCAAAAGATTTATTTCTTGACTATGACATAATGCCGTTGGAAAAGAAATATTTCCGTAAGATGCCTTTTCCGTTCGGACTGTCTTTTGATTCAATCAGAGCAGGAGATGTCGCGGTGTGGAACGGAACCGCTCGAAATAAATACGGTCATGTTGCTATCGTAATATCGGTTATTGGTGATTCATTGGTCGTGTTCGAGCAGGATGGAATCGCTCAGGACGGGGCAAAAATCAACAATCGCCCAACGGAGAACCTTCTGGGGATTCTTCGGAGCGTAAAGGAGGTAGCATGAAATGCGGAGATTTTCCTTACTTCTTATCATCATGGCGGTCTTCGTCTCGTGTGCGTCTCGTAATAGCAATCCTGATGTTTGGGATGATGCCGCTTCTGTCACAAAGCTCCAGTGCGAGCTCGACGCAGCAAACGAACGGATCAGGGAGCTTGAATCAAAGCAACAATCCGCTCTTGCCATTATTGAGCGAGCAGATGAGCGATTTGCTGAGATTGGAAGAATATCAGCAGCAGAGGGAAGCACTCTATCAGGAATCATTGAGAGACAAAGAAGAATTGAAAGCCTTATTGCAAAACTCTGGTCAGATTATCTCAGACTTAAAGAGAAACTTGGAAATATCGGAGATTCAGGCGGAGCAGATGGGGGAACGGCTACAGGAAGCTGATTTGTGGAATGTGGAGCTTATGGAACGTAACACAAGCCTTGAACAGACAATAACCAGAAAAAACACGGCGATTATGATACTGTCTTTTCTGCTTGTGCTGATTATGCTTGTTTTTGTGGTGTATATAATCCTGAAAATGAAAAAAGTCATTCAATGATGTGACCATATGCTTTACAATTTTCGGGAAAACTCCGAGAATAAAATGTGGAGGATTAAATGACACTAGATTCTGAAAGCCAGCACAAAGAAGCTCTTGATGTATTCATTCGTGCGCTGCAAGCCGCACCTGATTCTCTCATCAAATCACTTTCTGGAAAAGATTTTGCAAAACATGTCATTGATGGGGCAAATGAAATCGAGAAATTCATCTATCCCAAGACTGATAAAATCAAGTAAAGAATTGTAGGCAACTTGTAGTTGAATAGCAATATAAAAACTCTATCTAA
This sequence comes from Treponemataceae bacterium, assembly GCA_024685655.1. Classification (GTDB taxonomy): domain Bacteria; phylum Spirochaetota; class Spirochaetia; order Treponematales; family Treponemataceae; genus Treponema_I. The sequence continues at coordinate 2,313 of JAIKVO010000216.1, read as the reverse complement.
TCTGACTTTAGATTAGATAGAGTTTTTGTTTTATATTCCGTGAGCAAACATTTAAAATACTTTTCCTATAGCTACCGGAGCGTAGCGACGGAAAGTCAGTTCCTCGCACCGACGCACCACGTCTCACAGCGCCGTAGTCCGTCGGTATCGTTCGTCAATACTTTCCACACAGGGGACCTGACAGCTCCGCAATGACAACTAGTTTTAGACATGCGTTTATTTCCTTTGTTCGCTGCCATTGAAACAGGCTTTCCCCTGCTTAATGCTATGCGCGAAATTTAAAAATACTGAATATCTTGCATAAATACTTAATTTTTGTTATGTTTTTATCATGATAGATTTGACACTTAACCAGCTGCTGCGCCAAAAAACAGCAGCTAATCCTAACCACGAATTCATGGTTTATGCCGACAGAGACCTCCGTTTCACATACGCAGAGTTCGACAAGCGCGTTGATAATCTTGCTTGCGGATTATACGCAATCGGAGTACGCAAGGGCGACAATCTTGGAATATGGGCGACAAACGTTCCCGACTGGCTTACGTACATGTTCGCATGCGCGCGCCTTGGAGCTGTCGCAGTTACCGTCAACACAAGCTACAAACTTCATGAGCTTGAGTATCTAGTTAAACAGTCAGATCTAACAACACTATGTCTTTCAGACGGAATGAAGGACTCTAACTATGTCCAGATGATTAAGGAGCTTGTTCCCGAACTTGATACATACGAGCGCGGCTGCCTTAAATCTGAAAGATTCCCATGCCTTAAGAACGTTGTTTTTATGGGGCCGGAGAAATTCCGCGGGCTTTATTCAACACCGGAGCTTCTTTTGCTTGGAAATCATGTTGATATCAATATTATTCACGAGATAGAGAAAAACGTTTCTCCTCACGATGTCGTTAATATGCAGTACACATCCGGTACGACAGGTTTCCCGAAAGGCGTTATGCTTACGAGCTACAATATCATCAACGATGGATTCATTATTGGTGAGCGTATGCGCTATACGGAAAACGACCGCCTGTGTCTTCTTGTTCCGCTTTTCCATTGCTTCGGAATTGTTCTTGGCGTTATGGCTGTCCTTACTCATGGCGCGACGCATGTGCTTCTTGAAAGCTTTGATCCGCTTGTGGCTTTGGCTTCCATCCAAAAAGAAAAATGCACGTCGCTCTACGGCGTTCCTACTATGTTCATAGCGGAACTGAACCATCCGATGTTCAGCATGTTCGACATGTCTTCGCTTCGCACGGGAATTATGGCGGGCTCAGGTGTTCCTGTCGAGCTTATGAAAACCGTAATCGAAAAGATGCATATGCCGGAAATTACGTCTGTATATGGACTTACGGAATCGAGCCCCGGAATGACGCAGAGCCATTGGAACGACACTGTGGAAGTTAAGGCAAATACGGTCGGTGATGCGTTCGAGGGCATTGATGTAAAGGTTCTTGATCCGGAGACCGGCAAGGAATGCCCTGTCGGGGTTCAGGGCGAAATGTGCTGCAAGGGCTGGAACGTCATGAAGGGATATTACAAGATGCCTGAAGCTACGGCTGAGACAATCGATAAAAACGGCTATCTTCACTCCGGTGATCTTGGCATTAAGGACGAGGACGGCAATTACCGCATTACAGGTCGCATAAAAGACATGATTATCCGTGGCGGCGAGAATATTTATCCGCGAGAGATTGAGGAATTCCTTATCCAAATGCCAGAAATAAAAGATATTCAGGTTGCCGCCGTAAAAGACAAGAAATACGGCGAGATTACGGGTGCTTTTATCATTCTGCACGAGGGACAGACGCTCAAAGAAGAGGATGTAATTGAGTATTGCCGCGGAAAAATCTCTAAGTTCAAGTGGCCGCAGCTCATTATGTTCCTTGACGAATTCCCGATGACAGGAAGCGGAAAAATCCAGAAATTCAAGCTTACAGAGCTTGGAACGAAATACAGAAAAGAGGTTCTGGGATTAGAGTGATATGGCGGCTCTTACTATAACGCTGACGGCTGTGCTGTCACTTTTGTTCATTGTACTCGGTGTTTTTCTTGTAAAGGGCAAGTTTCTTGATTTGATAGCGGGCTACAAAAAGCTTTCCGAAGAAGAGAAAAAAAGCGATGAAGTTGCGAAAGTCGGAAAGGCGGCAGGCATTTTCCTGTTCGTCGTTGCTTTTCTTATGGTAGCTTCTGTTGTGATTGTGCAGCTTTTTCCAGCGGCAAAACCTGCCGTGCTTATTGTGCTTTTTGTTTCGATGCTCGTTGGGATAACGTGCGTTTTCCTGATGAAAAGATAAAAACGGTGCTCTAGCTGACATGCCT
>JAIKVO010000205.1 GCA_024685655.1 Treponemataceae bacterium | reverse complement strand
ATGCGCTCCGCATTGGCAACCGAAGAACCGCCGAATTTCATAACAACCATAGCAATCCCCCAAAACGATGATGTAATGTAAATAGCATAAAAGCTTCAAGAAGTATATAGAAAATCACCAGTTGGGGCAAGCAGTTTTTTTTGATTAATAGGAAATCTATTCCTATAACCAATGTGGGGAAGGAAAAACTAGATTATCTTGTTCCTGTTTTTCAAAAGGTTGCTAGTAATGATGAAGCAAATATAATTGCAGAGACTGTGTATTTAAATACATGTCAGACTTTTACTTATCTTTCAATTAATAATATCAACTATTACTCTAATTATAATTCTTCGTTTGCTCCAATGATTGTCGAGATTATTCCATCTGGTAACTATTTATATAAACTTGTCTATGCAGAACCTCTTAATACTACAGGAGCGTTACGATATATAACTTTATATCTTTCTTCAGGAGATATTGTCGAAGTAACTCTTGTTTCTTCTAGCTCTCCAATCAAAGGTTCAGTATCTTCTGGAAAAGCAAATTTGATTGAACTGACAATAAAACCATAAATCGATTTAAACTTTTCGTAACTCTATTTTTTAAGCACTTAAAGAAAGTCTGTCATCTTAAATCTTATCGTAGAAGTTTAGAATACATTCCTTTGTCGCATTCCATACATCGGACATGTTCTCAAACAGAGGCTTTGCTAAATCCTAACGAATATGATAGCCATATGCATGACAGAAAAAATGTCTGAATCCCATATAATCTGCAAGTGGCATTTTCAAAGCTTCATCAAGCACAGGTTTTCTATTATCATTTTCTTTAAACATTGAAGTCAACAATTCACTATACCATCGTTCAGATGAGGAAACAGTCTTATCAATATGTTTCTGAATCAACAAAAAATATTTTCTAATCCATTGTAAAACGAATGCATCGTTGAACCAACTGCACTCAACTCAATAAAATCAGGTTCTTGACTCTTACATTTTTGCATTAAGAGTGAAGATTTATCTAACAAACTGTCTATCTCTGAAATTTCAAATAAAAATCTTTGTTCTAAGATGTTCATCAACCAATTTTCTTTAACTCCCCAATACTATTGAGCATCTCATAAAACGAATTCTCATAATCAAAATCAACTAAATCAACTTTCATATCTAGTGCATTTTCAAGTTCAAAATGCGTGCGAAAAAAAATTGCAGGCGGCAACCCTCTTACCCCCAAATCGACGTCAGACCATTTGTGCGCACGACCTGCTGCCTGAGAACCAAAAAGATAGATTTCGGTACACCCAGCATTTTTGAGAATATTGATTGCTTTGAACAACAGTCCAGCATCCATATTATCAATATACCACGATTTTCTTGTAAATGATAGTAAAAGAGTCAAACTTTCCTTAACTCTTTTTTAGGAACTTTAGGATATTTTGCTGTTTGACTATAGTCTTGATAGATAGTATCTTTTCTTCTATATTTTAATCATGATAAAGAGTAAATCCCTCGTCTTATATAAAAAACAACCTGCCGCCGTCACAGAAACCGGAGAAAAATATACGATAGAATTCTGCACAGCTCCAGCAACACCGACTGGAAAAAAAGCACAGTACGCAACACAAAAAGTACGCGATAAAGATATAATTCTTCTTCATGAGGGACCTATCTCTTCGCTTGAAGCTGTTCTGACGGCGGCAGAGAACGTGGCTGTCGCTGAAGAAATGGACGCTAAGCTTATAGAAGCGTGGGAACTGCTTGTTTCTGATGATTCGACAGCTACAGAGCCAATTTCCGTAAAAGATTTGGCGGAGCTTTCGCTTGGAAGTTTCTCCGCTGATTCTTCATGGGCATTTTACAAAAAACTTTCATCCCACACTCATTTCGCGGAAAATATCGATGGGGATCCGCTGATGTTCGTACCACGCACAGAAGACGAGATTTCCGCTCTCAAAAAGAAGCTTTACGAAAAAGAACATGAGGCTGATATAAGAGCTGCGTTAATTGCGCGGCTGAAAGAAAAAAAACTTGATTTACCTGGTGACGCAAAATACATGCAGGAAGTTGAGGCACTGGCTCTTGGGCAGACAGATAAATCAAAGCTGATGAAAGAAGCCGGATTCAAAGAAACGCCGGAAAAAGCGCACAAGCTTCTGCTAGATACAGGCATTTGGACAATTTTCAAGAACCCGCATCCATCACGTCGTGGACTTTCCATGCAATCCGCGACAGAACATCTGCCCCACCCGCCGGAAAACGAGGAGCGGCTTGAATTAGATTGCACAGCATGGGCAATCGATAACGCTTGGAGCACAGACCCCGACGATGCGATTTCTTATGACGGAACGTATCTTTGGGTGCATATAGCGGATCCTGCTTCTACTGTAACGCCAGATTCGAAAATCGACATTACGGCACGGAACAGGGGAAGCACGCTCTATATCCCTGAGGGAGCCGCTCGTATGCTTTCCGAGGAGTCTTTGGAAGATTATGCGCTGGGGCTGTGCGAGTATAAGGACGGAAAGCCTACCGGCAAAAAGTCCAAGGCGCTTTCTTTCCGGCTGCGCCTCGATGAAAACGGCGCGATAACGGATTCCGCGGTTATAAAAACACTCGTCCATGTAGAGCGACTTACGTATGAACAGGCTGACGAGCGGCGCGATACGCCGGAGCTTGCACCACTTTTTGAAATAGCAGATCGTAACTTAAAAAGACGTACAGCTTCTGGCGCCGTTTCCATCGAGCTGCCAGAAGTCCATATTTCGCTTACAGGACAAGAAGTGACGATAACGCCGACGGAAAAGCCGCTTGCCTCCGGAATGATTCGCGAAATGATGCTTCTTGCAGGAGAGGCTGCGGCAAAGTTTGCTTTTAAAAACGGAATTCCGTTTCCGTTCGTAAGCCAAGAAAAGCCCGACATCCCTAAAGATATTCCTGCTGGGCTTGCCGGACAGTACAGGCTCCGCCGCTCGATGAGAAGCCGCTCCGTCGGCGTAACACCATCTCAGCACGCTGGTTTGGGGCTCGGCATGTACAGTCAGGTAACAAGCCCTCTCAGGCGGTACAGTGATCTTATCGCACATATACAGCTCCGGGCTTTTCTTGACGGACGCGACCTTCTTGATAAAGACACAATGCTTGAGAGAATTAGCGCAGGCGATGCCGCCGCAGGAAACGCGTCAAAAGCAGAACGCGAGTCGAATATGCACTGGACGCTCGTTTATTTGCGTCAGCACCCTAACTGGACGGGAAAAGGTATTGCAGTTGAGATACGCGGAAAACAGGCTGTTTTTCTTATTCCGGAGCTGGCGCAGGAAACGCTTATTACTCCGAGGAAGGTGCCGGAGCTGAACGATACGGTTACGCTAAAGGCTGGGAATATCAATATTCCGGAGCTGTCGGTCACGTTCCAGGAAGTGTAACAACCCGCATTTCCAATACCTCTTTCTGACATTGCTCTCGACTTTAGTTTGTGCGGACTCTCGCTACATTGTTTCTGTCGGACAGAGAGTGCGGCGTATAAGGTATTTAGCTCACTTCGTTCGTTCGCCGCAACACTGTCCGCAGCCCCAATTTCGCTATGTCCGCACAACACTGTCAAAACACCTACGCAATGTCACAAAATGTACATTCATATACTACACACCCCAAAGCATCACCGACAGCTCCCCCATACTTTCCGCCCCCAAAAATGCTAAAATAGACAAAAAAAAGCGGCAGATTTGATATCCGCCGCTTTTTGCTTTTAAGGTTTTACCTTAAGCATTTACTGGATCAGACCAATCATTCTTGATCGTTTCACAGATATTGAGCTCTGTGTCCTTGTCGAAGAACTTAGCTTTTTCCATGTTCGGAATAAAGTTAGTTGTGTCGCCAAGAGAGAACTTATAGTCAGGTGATGTGCGAACAACAACCTGCTGTGACTTTGACTGCAAGAAAAGGTTTGTCTCTGCACCAAGAGGTTCAATAACAGAAATCTTCATCTGCATATTGTTCTCTGTTGCAGGTGTTTTTGCGTATTCCATATCCTCTGGACGAATACCGAACCAAACATCCTTACCAACGTAGTTCTTAAGATATTTAGACTGCTCCTCGTTAGGAACGATCTCGAAAGAACCTTCATCAGCAATAATCTTGCCGCCTTTCTCAAGAATCTTTACAGAAAGGAAGTTCATTGGCGGTGAACCAATGAAGCCCGCAACAAACTTGTTAATCGGGTGGTTATACAGATACATTGGTGAACCAATCTGCTGGATCTTTCCGTCTTTCATAACAACGATCTTGTCTGACATTGTCATAGCTTCGATCTGGTCATGAGTAACGTAAATCATTGTTGCCTTAAGTCTGTGGTGAAGGTCAGAAATCTCTGCACGCATCTGAACACGGAGCTTAGCATCAAGGTTTGACAACGGCTCGTCGAAAAGGAATAC
>JAIKVO010000204.1 GCA_024685655.1 Treponemataceae bacterium | reverse complement strand
AGTTTTTTTGCGTTTTTCGCGCCGCTTCCGTTCGGATGATTATTGAAAAAAACTACCGGCTTTTTGCCTGTGATGACCGCGTTTTGAATAACCGGAACAAAATCGGAAAGCTCGCTGTCGCTGTAATCGTAGCAGTACCGTGCGGATCCGTTATTTTCAGGCGCATTTGCGTACCAAGCATCGGCGTTACGACCGTGCAGGCGTATATAGGCAATCGGCCCGATGAACGGCGTTCGTTGAGCGTCACTAGCAGTCTCAGCCACCGTATTTGGTAAGTTTTTAAGCTGCGGCATATCGCAAAAAGCAAACCCTGCCCCACGCGACTCAAGCCCGGCAAGCACGGAATCTCGTATCCACTCAATATGACGGAACTCTATCACGACTGGGAATCCTTCAAACGCGGCTATAAGTTTTGCAAGATAAATCCTGTTCTCATCGGTGTAATGAAAGCTCTGCGGAAACTGAAAAAGAAGCGCACAAAGGCAGCTTTTTTCTGCAAGCGGCTCTACAGCTGTTTTGAAATCATCGGCTGAAACTTGCCAGCTTCGTGTTATTTCGTGCGTCAAAAGCCTGTTCGCCTTTACACTGAACTGGAGCTTGCCTTCACTACGATCATAAAATGAAAGCAATCGGTCGCGCGTAGGCATATTGTAGAACGTGTTGTTCAGTTCGAGCGCGTTGAACTGCGTGGCGTAGTAAGAAAGAAAATCCTTGCGTTTAAGGTCGCCTGGGTAAAAAACTCCGCGCCATTCAGGGTAATCGTAGCCGCTCGTACCGATTAAAAGCTGTGACATACGGATATTATACATCATTGTTCGATTTCATGCTTGGTCGCGACCGACACAGTTTGTAGTTTCAATTTTTATTTTACTCGACAAGCTGACGAACCAGTTGTCAATCAACACCCCTTCTTTGTTTTTTATACATATCTTCATATTACATTTCCACATTTTTTTCTCTTGACTGTCTCCAACACTTTACTTTATACTTTACGTATGTATGGATATTTAAAGAAAGTTTTTCTTATATCGCTTATTTTTATCGCATTCTCATGCTTTATATACGGTGAATCGTACTCTTACACTGTTTCTTTCCATACACAGATATACAACCGCCTTCGATCTGACGGCTATGCACCGATACGCCAGCCTTTAGCAAGCTCACGTTCAACACAATTTCCTTACAATGTCATAATTAATTCATCAAACCCTGAAAGTACACTCGCAATAATAGTCGATCAGACTTTTGCGCTTAATCATATAAACCTTATTGAGGATTTATCAAACTATGCAGAGATTGCAATAACAGTGAACGATGAATCATATCTTCCCGACGGAATTGCAAAAGATATGCCAGCTGGCATACGCACATACATTTCATCGCTCCAATTTCCAACAGAAATGGCGGTTCTAGTTTTATCTACCGATAACTCTCTTACCGACGATGATTGCGTGATTGTTCCAGGAGCGGACGGCAAGCTTACCCCGTATAGCTTTTTTAAGAACGTAATCAATTCACTTCAGAAAGATTCCATTTCTTTCGCAATAAAAAATAGATTTCTTTCACTATACAGATTGAACATCACGGATTATTCAAAAAAGCTTTCTGTATGCCTAAACGAAGGTTGTGCCGCGCTACAGCTCAACATATCACCTGAAATAAAGAACTCCACGCTTGCATCATTTGTCGAGTCATTACAGGACGAGTACTTGAACACGGAGATGGACAGAAACATCAATTATTCTTTCATACGGATCGGTGTTAAAAATATAATAATTCCAGAAATCGTAAGCACGATTATTCTTGTCGTGATGACAGGCATCATCCTGTTTTTTCTTTGCGGATTATCCTTTGCGTTCGGCAAAAAGAAAGACCAGCACAAAACTGAATTTGTTAAATACTGGCTTCTTGTTCCTATCGCACTCGCTGTGTTCACGCTGGTTTTCTATGCCGCGCAATTAACTGCTGTCAAAACTGTCGCAAATTGGCAGAACTATCCTGTTTTTATGATTTTTTACAAGGTTCTTCTTGCTTGTTGCTACTTCTTTATTTTCTCACTTTTACGGCACGTCATTAAAATTCCTTGCACAGATTTTATATATGGTTATCTTCTTACGCTGACATGTTTTATCAACGTATACATTTTCTCAGCAATTGATCTTTCGCTACTCATTCAGTTTGGAACAGCTTGTTTTATCGCTTATTTATCAAGAATGACAAAAAAAACATCTATTCTGATAATATTTACGCTTTTCATAATTGCTCCTGTCGTTTTTTACGGAGTTTTCTCTATTTCGTATATCCAGGATGAGTCTCTCTTAAAAATTTCAAACGCATCCTTCTTGTTGAATGCCATATTTGCGGCAATAATCCTTCCATTCATGTTCATGATAATAAGAATTGCAGTAAGTACTGGAGTTCCTGGTAAACTTCCTGGACGAAAAAAAAGGATACTCATAGAATCGATTACGTCCATAAGTGTGACTATTTTGATAATAGTGACTGTCGCAATAGCAACAAGAACGACCGAACCTTACCAACCGGCTGATCAGGCTGAGATTACGGAACGTTCCGGAATAATGATTTCATCGTTACGGAAAGAGAGAAAAAAAGATCGCACTGACTTTGAGATATCTCTGTCTTCCTCTTATCCTGTAATAAGATATGATATTTCAGCCTCATCCGAAACAACAATGCCTTTTTACTATACAGATTTTCCTTATGAATACTCTTCATCAGGAGAAAAGATTGAATTCCTGCTTGACGAGAATCCTCCAACTCCGTTTATTTTAAGCGGTTCTGTCCATCCTTCAAGTTCCATAACATTTACTATCACCGCATATATGCATAACGAAAATACTCTTTTTGTCGAAAAAAAGACTTTAACCCTTTCTCCTGGCGGACAGTGACATAAGAGCTTAATATGATGAAGAAAAACTCGTTCCTTCATGTTGATCTGGACGCATTTTTCGCTTCGGTGGAACAACTTGACAATCCACAATACAAGGGAAAGCCTGTTATTGTAGGGGGACTTCCGGGCGACAGAAGAAGTGTGGTTTCAACATGCTCCTATGAAGCCCGGCGTTACGGCGTACATTCCGCAATGCCTACAGCCAAGGCTAAACAACTTTGCCCAAACGGAATATTCCTACGAGGCAGGATGAAGCGCTACCACGAAAAATCGTACGAGGTTATGTCAATTTTCAGGGATTTTTCGCCCGATGTTCAGCAGATGTCCGTAGATGAAGCTTTCATCGATCTTACTGGTACAGAGAAACTTTTCGGTCTGCCGGAAAATACTGCTTTCGAAATTAAGAGACGGGTTAAAAAAGAAACTGGTCTTACTGTTTCCGTAGGACTTGCAACAAACAGATATGTCGCAAAAATCGCTTCAGGAATTTCAAAACCAGACGGTTTTTTTCAAGTAAAAGATGGTGATGAGGAAGCTTTCATGCTATCGCTGCCGTTAGATAAACTTTGGGGAGCTGGTTCCAAAACTCGTCAACGCCTTAATTCCTGTGGTTTTTACACAATGAAGGATGTTCACAACGCACCTTTATCAACGCTTTCTACGCTATTTGGAACACACACGGGAAACTTTCTTTACAACGCCGTAAGAGGAATAGACTCTGATCTTTTTGAAGGTGAAGCCAAAAGTCATTCTATTAGCGCAGAACAGACTTTTCCGTTTGATCTTACCGACATTTACATAATTGAAACTGAACTTCTTGAGCTCTCATACGATGTTTTTTTTCGGTTGCTCAAAGAAAACTGCAATGGAAAGACAGTACAGGTGAAAATCCGCTATGATGATTTTTCAACTGTGACAGTAAGCGGGACGTATCCCCGAAATATCGCTACATCCGATGATTTGTTCGAAAAATCGTGCGCATTGCTGCGGAAAAAATACGAATTCGGCAGAGGAATACGTCTTTTGGGGATTGCGGTACAAAATTTGGAAAATGGAATGGATGACGCGCAATACGAGCTTTTCGATTTTGGAGAAGGTAAGAAAAAAGCCGTTGAGAAAGCCCTCTACTCTATGCAGAAGAAAGATTCCTCGCTTTATGTGCGCAAAGCAAGGAATTTCATAAAAAAACATGATTAGGATGCTGGACTTCATTCAAGAGGCGCGAAATATCCTGTCTCTGCTCTTCCAGATCTGTTCAAAAGATATACTTCCAACTCTACAGGAAGATAGCTTCTTCCAAAATCGGTAGCCATACCCGAAGTGTATGAAAGCGTATAAATTCCAGACGGAACTGAAACAAGATCGCTCACAATCGATGAAATTCCTTCGCTTCTGTAAAGATAATAATTATCTCCGCTAGTATTCTCCATGATAAAGGAAAGCTCCTCTGCAGCAGCCTGCTGTACGGTGCTTACCAGCGCAAAAGAAATACCGTTGTTGTTCAGATACGAAGAAAGATCCGTGAGAGTATAGTTCGCAAACGCACTGTTCGTAATTCTTCCATCTGTTATAAATACTACAGCTCTTTTATGCTCACCGTTTACAAGGTCGTTTGCAGCAAGCCGGATAGCAAGGTCTGTCGAACATACATCAGAATACTCGGTTTTTATTTGTTTCATGCTGAAATTCAGCATTTCTGAAGGAGTTCCCGTTATTTCAGATGTAGGAATATAACCGGAACTTACGATGCGCATAGTTCCTTTGCCTTTCATCGACGCTGCAATTTCTCGTATCGCATACTGTACATCTGTTTCATACGCTTTCATCCGTAATGAACGGTCGATTATAACTGTTATGTCACAATTATCATTCAAATCAGCACACCCTGTAAGCGTTTGACCAGTAACAGCGTATTTTCCTTCCGTAATGAAAAAATTGATGTCCGTAAGTCCTACAACCGGCTGCCTTCTTCGATTCTCTACCCGTACTTCAAGGTCAATGTTCGGGAATTTGTCAGCATTAACACGGCTTATCTCCACATAAAGTCCGCCTATCAGCTCAGGCATCCTAGCAAGCACATAAAGCTCGTTCGCTTTGAAATCAGCAGCAATTATGTTGCCATTTGCATCTTCCTCGGCACATGTTATATGAGAAGGTCCGTTACCGGTATTTGCTATAAGAACAGGAGCACCGGTCTCTATGCTCACTGAATAAAGTTTTTCTCCATCACAGATTAAAAGGCCATCTTTGTAAAGCCGCATTGCCTCAGGGTTATCAAATGTATCTTCCGGTACAAAAATCCCTTCATAGTTTCCAGAAAGATCGTAGCAATAAACGCTGCCTGTATAGTTATCCGCTATATAAACATTGTCACCATACACAGCAATTCCTGTCGGCGATTTAAATTTACCGAAATTAAAGAGGAACTCGCCTTCTTCATTGAAAACAGCAACGCGTTTATTTCCGTAATCCGTTACGAAAATATTGCCATTTGAGTCCTGCGCCATGAATTGAGGTCCCAAAAGCTCTCCATCACCGCGTCCTTTCGAGCCAAAAGATTTTATGAATCTTCCGTTTTCATTCACGAAAGTAATCCTGTCTCCGGCAAATTCAGACACTACGATTGTGCCGCCCTTCATCCGAATCATATCGAAAGGTCTGTCAAATCCGTTCAAAGGTCCGTCGCTTCTTTGTACTACAACACCGTTTACATTCACACGTATAATTTCGTTGGAACCATACGCAGAAACCCAAAAAGAGCCGTCTTTATTCGGCAGGATAGAAACCGGCTGACTGTAATGAAGAACGTTTTCTTCTATCGCAGGAAAACTTCCGGACTCGATGAATCTGCCGTCGTTTCCATAATCGCCCGTGAAAATACGCCGTACGCTGACTATTTCTATTGTATTCTGAAGAAGCTGTCCGCCATATCCGTTTTGAGCGGCATAATTCCATTCCTGCAGTGCAGCATCCTCCATTCCGGCTCTATAATACGCCTTGCCAAGCCATTCAAGAATACGGTTATCCTCAGGTGTATACGTAAGCGCGTCCTCGAACTGAAGCACGGCATCATTAAAAGCTCCGCGGTAATAAGCTTGCACACCACGACGGAAACGCTCATCGGCAAAACCTCTGTCCGCCGCACTCTGAGCGAACAGAACGTCCGCAGTTAATCCGGAGAAAACCAAAAATGCAAAGAAAAAAGCTATATTCCAAAATTTTCTATATAAAAAGTCACCCAAATCTTTCCTCATTTTCTGCCGCCCTGAGCCCCATTTTTTTCTTTTCCACCCGACCCGTGCGTTTCTGTCGTAACGATTGTATAATGCTCAGAAATTTCTATGTTAGAAGGAGCCTTTTCATAAGCCCGTTTTATGAATGTACGAGCCTCTGACATAAGTCCTAGCTTGTAGTAGACCCATCCCAAGGAATCCAGGAAAGCAGGAGAATCAGGATTCTTATCGACCGCACGTTTGCAGCAAAACAATGCCTTCGTCAATTCACGGTTCATACAAGCAAGGACATATCCAAGCCCATTCAGCGCGGTCGAGCTTTCCGGATTTATTTCCAGAGCCTTTTCGTAAAGCTGTATTGAACTTTCCTCTTCTTTACGAACCCAAGCCTCATACGCCATTACAGAATATACATCTGATGTCTGATATCCGCTTTCAAGAAGCTTCTTTAGCTCAAAATCAGCAAGCGAAGTTCTTTCCGTCTTGCTGTATATCACTGCGAGAGCAAGACGACATTGATTCACTCTTTTCGGATCAGCTCCGCCTGTAACAACTTGCTCCAAATACAGAAGAGCTTCATCGTATTTATTCAGCTGGGCGTATGAGAGCCCTACATAGTACGCAACTTCAATAGCAGGGTTTTCAGTTGAATCTGGCTGAGAAAGAAAAGCATCGAGAGCTTCTTCATAATTTTTTGAATTATATAATCTTATACCCTCTTTGAATATCTCTGTCATCGCAAATCTCCGTCTAAAAATGGCTGCGGCTGGCTGTGAACCTTGCTTATTGAAACATATCCGCTTTTAACCGCATCCAAATCTGAATCTTCTGCTTTCACGGAGTCTACCTCACCGAAAATCTTGAATGCAAAAATTCTTCCATCAGGAGCCTTATAAAACTCCATGCGGTCATTGTATCTTCGCTCGGCAGGAACAGTGAGCCGCCAGCCTTTGTATGCATCAAAGTCACAAGCATTCACATTCACATATATATTGCGACTGCACATTGAAACAAGCGTATCCAGATTATCGCGGACGAATTCTGCAAGCGGCTTGAAATTCCATGTCTGGCTTGGTGAACCAAGGCTCACCGCAATACCCGGAATATCTTCCATAGAAGCATGACGCGCACCAGCTGCAGTACCGGAATAAACTAGATCCGTTCCAAGATTGTAGCCCTTATTAATACCAGAAAGAACGATATCTGGCAAAAAGCCGAGCAACCCAGCAACGACCACATGAACACAATCAGCAGGCGTACCTGAACATGAACACCACGTAACACCGTCTTTTTTTACCGGCTTGCTCATAATCACGGCATCTCGTAAAGTAAAACTATGAGAAACAGCTGATCTGTTTTTATCAGGGGCGACAACATAAACGTCATGCAGAGGGGCTAGAACATTCACTAAAGCATGAAGACCTTCACCATCTATTCCATCATCGTTAGTTAATAGCAGCTTCATTTACGGTAGGACTCCACGACATGTGCTCCGTCAGCCGGTATAACCTCGTAATAAGAGGCTTTGAACCCAAAAATACGCTCATACTCCGCAAGCCGTTGTATATAAGTCTCTAAGTCGTTTTTCTTTATCACGGAATAAGAACATCGACCAAAACCTTTGCCTGTTATCCTAGAACATGAGGATGGATTTCTTGCGGACGAAGCCGGATCTAGCTCCAGAACTCTTTTTACAAGCCAGTCTATTTCCGGGCAAGAGATATTGAACATATCCCTCAATGCTTCATGAGATTTATTGACAGCTCTTGCGAAAAGCGGGAAGTTCTCGCTTTTTAGACCTTCCACAGCATCCATTACATTTTTATGCTCGCGCATTATACACAAAAGACGGCGACGCATATCCTCGTTTACACCGGAAAGGATGTCGTTAATCTCGATTTCTGAATCCTCATAAACCCAGTAATTATTCTTTTTGACTTTCAGTTCAGCAAGAAGAAGGAAATTCTCCGGAGTACGGACAATATCCTCATTCCACACCAGAACCCGTGGAACGCGCGCGTCAGTAAGTATAATCACATAATCATCGAAAGAAAAAGGAACCAAAGACCAGCTTGTTTTAGAATGATCTGTAAGGACACAATTACCGGCTTTAGAGAACATAGCCGTAAAAATATCGGCGACATAGTTCTCCATACCCAAAAATTGCCTGTTTCCAAGCTCTATAATCTTAAGAAGTTTTACATCATTGCACTCAGGATGGAAAAGTTCCTTGAACGCAAGCGCAGAAACTACTTTCATTGCGGTTGTTATTCCAAATCCAGAGGAAGGAATAATATCAGACCATATAGTGATATTCATTCCCTTGCAATGAAGCCCGAATTCTTCAAAAGCATATATAACGGCTTTTATTGCGTTAGCCCAACGATCTTCTTTTCTGAATTTCATTGATGCAACGTTCGCCCGCTTTCGTTCTTTCAGCTGATGGAAATAAAAACGCACAGATGTATCTTCACGCACAGAGACAGCGAAATATACAGGCAAGTTTACTGCCATGGACAGAGTTTTATCTTTAAAATACCACGAATGATCACCTATAAGATGAAAACGTCCCGGTGCTTTGAGAATAATATCAGGACGGGTCTCATACTCAGCCAGATGAGCTTCTATCAATTGTTCCATTTTTTAATATTCCCCACCCGGATTCAAGATCTGACGAAAAGCCACAAACTCAGAGGGTATTGAATCCTCTGCATGAATTAACTAAAATAATAATATAATGATTCGAATTTTACAAGCTTTTTTTTATTCGTTACTTTCTGCGTTTCTCATGACGGCAAGCATTCCTAACGAGGTTCTTCTATTCGGAAGCCCTATCATAGGCCTTGTTTCACTTGTTCCGCTGTATATCGCATTCTATAAGGTGAAATCATTCAAAATGGCTGGAGTCTGTGGTTCGCTACAGTTCGGATTCGTTCATATTCTTTCCAGCTTCTGGCTTGCGAATTTCGGTGACTTTGCCATATTCACGCTGGGCGCCTCTGCCGCAGCATACTTTGTCGCAGGATTCGTATTCGGTCAGATACTTTATATTCCTTTCTATTTCTCAAATAAAAGCGAAAATCGGCTTAAAGAAGCAGCCGGGCGAGCTCCTTTCGCATCGGCACTCAGGATTCTTCTTTTTACATCAGTCTGGACATTCCACGAATGGTTTAAATCCATAGGATTTCTTGCATATCCTTGGGGAACGCTCATTATGTCCGCATACGAATGGAACATTCTCACACAGATTGTCTCGCTTACAGGAACTTGGGGAATCTCGTTTCTTTTCTCAATGTTTTCTGCCGTATGCGGTGAAGGCATCTACCTTCTCAGCAGATATTCGCGAGGAACAGGAGCATTTTCCGTACCATACACAAAATCGTACGCATACACAGCCGCCGCATGCATTATGTTGTTCTGCTGCTCAATATGCTACGGTTTCTTTGAAATAAACAAAGAGCGCACTCCGGAGAAAACGTTAGAAACCGTTCTTGTACAACACAACCAGAATTCATGGGAACAGGACAATGCAAAAAATCTGGATATCGCGCTCAGGCTTACGCGAAAAGCTTTGGCAGCAGAACAACGAAAACCTGCCCCGAAAAAAGCGGATCTTGTTGTATGGAGCGAGTCCATCATCTCATGGATAATGCCCGACCAGCATCATTTTCTGGAATTAATTCCAAAAGATACTCCATTATTATCTGAAATCCGCAAGCTCGACATTCCATTTCTTTTCGGCACTCCGTACACAGAGGACAGGCAGCGGTATCTCTTTTCCAACTCAGCGGTTCTCTTTGACACTGACGGCTCGATTGTCGATCATTACGGAAAAACCCAGCTAGTTCCGTTCGCAGAGTATGTACCATACAGCGACCAAGAATGGATGCAGGATTTTATGCAGGCGATTGCCGGTTTTTCGAGCGGATGGCTTCCAGGAAACCGTTACGTCATTTTCACCATACCTGTTCAAGATGGCAACACAGTCTCTTTTTCTACACCTGTATGCTTTGAAGATGCTTTTCCTGAAGTTTGCAGGAAACTTTTCCATGCAGGAAGCGAAGTTTTCGTGAATATAACGAATGATTCATGGTCAATGACAGCTTCTGCAGAATATCAGCATTTCGTGATATCTTCATACAGGGCTCAAGAATACAGAACGACACTGGTGCGTTGTACAAATTCCGGTTTCACGACTGTCGTGGGACCTACTGGTAACATTATTTCAAGTCTTCCCCTTTTTGTCGAAGATTCTATCCAGACATCAGTTCCTATTTACAAACGGGAGATGACACCTTATGCAGTTTTAGGGGATTGGATACCATTTTTAGTATCTGTTTTTATTGTGCTCGTATATGCGTATATGGTTATCTCGCTCGCCAAGAAACAACGGAACAACGTATAGCCGGCAATATTCAATAAATCCGCAGGAATAACCGTATTTTCGTGAAAATGCCGATTCATGGAAAGCAACATGAACCACCCCTCGTTTCTGCATATATCTCTAATTTCTCTAAAATACCCATTTTCGTTACTCGACTTTTTTTTATTTTTTCCTATTTTTTTTCAGTTTTTCTAATGTTTGTTTAATATGCTTTTACGATATTTATCCACAGAAATCACAGATTTTTCACATTAAAAAACTACTTGCATATATACATTTAGTGTTATAAAATGACATCATTACGTATACGACACTAAATATAAGAAACGGAGATTTATATGCGTTGTCCTTACTGCGGCAGCCTTGAAGACAAAGTTCTGGAATCAAGAACAATGGCAAATGGCGAAAGTATTCGTCGCAGACGCGAGTGTCTTTCTTGCGGATACCGTTTTACAAGCTACGAACATATTGAGGAAAAACCTTTTATGGTAGTCAAAAAAGACGGACGCAGACAACCTTTTGACAGGCAGAAGCTTGAAAAAGGCATAGAGCGGGCGTTGGAAAAACGGCCTGTCTCTACTGTTGCCATAGAAAGCATAGTTAGCGAGATTGAGGATCAAGCAATAATGGAAGGAAAAGGAAGCCGGGAAATATCAACGGAAGCGTTGGGAAACCTTGTTCTAGAAAAACTCCATACAATTGATAAAGTCGCATATATCCGTTTTGCGTCCGTATATCGTCACTTTGAGGACTTGAACGAATTCATAAACGAAGTAAATAAACTGGGGGGGCAGTAATGAGTGGGCAATCTGATTTTCCAGAATGGAGAAGCTTTCTGGGAAATACAAAAGAAGACACGCAGACCATGTTCATCAGGCATGTAGTTAAACGGTCGGGGGAAATAAGCGATTATGACCGTAACAAGATTTTTACAGCTATCGGAAAAGCAATTGAGGCTGTAGAAAAACGCAACAATCCGGATAAAGCAGAGATGCTCACGGATGCTGTAGAAGAACGACTCCGGCTCCTTATGGCAGGAAGACACGAACATTCAATTCCTGCCATCGAGGAGATTCAGGATATAGTGGAGACCGTTCTTATTGAGAACCACGAAGTTGCTGTCGCAAAAGCATATATCCTTTACAGGGCAAAACACGAGGCTATCCGCGACACAAAAAAACTGATGCTCGACATCAACGCCACAATGGACGGATACCTAAACCAGTCAGACTGGCGCGTAAACGAAAACGCCAACGTAAACTTCTCTCTCGGTGGTCTTATCCTGCACAACTCAGGTACAATCACTGCGAACTACTGGCTCAGGAACATATACTCAAAGGAAATCGCGGAAGCGCACAAAACAGCTGCTTTCCATATTCACGATCTTTCCATGTTCTCAGGATACTGCGCAGGCTGGTCAATCCGTCAGCTTATTGCGGAAGGTCTTGGCGGCGTACCTGACAAAATCACGTCAACGCCGGCGACACACCTTTCCACGCTCGTAAACCAAATCGTAAACTTCTTGGGTATAATGCAGAACGAATGGGCAGGAGCGCAGGCTTTCAGCTCTTTCGACACATATCTTGCGCCTTTCATCAAAAAAGACAACCTTACAGAGAAAGAAGTGCGCCAGTGCATCCAAAGTTTCATTTTCGGCGTAAATACACCGAGCCGCTGGGGTTCTCAGGCACCTTTCACAAACATCACGCTTGACTGGGTATGTCCGGACGACCTGAAAGACAAGCCGGCCATCGTCGGCGGAAAGGAAATGGACTTCACATACGGTGATTGCCAGAAAGAAATGGACATCATCAACAGGGTTTTCATCCAGCTGATGATTGAGGGCGATGCCGCAGGACGCGGATTTGCCTACCCTATTCCTACTTATAACATCACCAAGAATTTCGATTGGAACAACGAGAACGCGAAACTTCTTTTCGAGATGACGGCACAATACGGCACTCCGAACTTCCAGAATTTCGTAAACTCAGACCTTAACCCGAACGACGTACGCTCAATGTGCTGCCGTCTCCAGCTCGACAAGCGCGAACTGCGCAGAAGAGGCGGCGGTCTTTTCGGTGCGGATGAATTCACTGGTTCTCTGGGCGTTGTCACCATCAATATGCCACAAATTGGCTACCTTACTAAAAATGAGCAGCAGTTCTTCGTTCGCCTTGACTACCTTATGGATTTGGCGAAAGAAAGTCTCTGCACAAAACGCAAGGTTATACAGAAGCTACTTGATAACGGTCTGTTTCCATACACACGCCGCTATCTTTCTAAGCTCGACAACCATTTCAACACAATCGGTCTTTGCGGCATGAACGAATGCTGTCTAAATTTCCTCGGAAAGGATATAAGCACACCTCAGGGTAAAGCTTTCGCAGAAAAAGTTCTTACGCACATGAGGAACAGACTTTCTGACTACCAGGAAATTACAGGCGAACTTTTCAATTTGGAAGCAACTCCTGCAGAAAGCACTTCATACCGACTTGCCAGACACGACAAAGAGCAGTATCCTGATATTATAACATCAGGAACTGACGAACCGTTCTATACGAACTCGTCACAGCTGCCTGTAGATTATACGTCTGATGTATTTGAAGCTCTTGATCATCAGGAATCTCTTCAGACGAAATATACCGGCGGAACGATGTTCCATGTGTTCATGGGTGAAGCTGTGAAAGATTGGCAGACATGCCGTGATTTAGTAAAGACGATCGCCTCTACATACAGGATTCCGTTCTTCACTATCTCACCGACATATTCTATATGCCACATCCACGGCTACCTGAACGGAGAGCATTTTGAATGTCCAAAATGCAAGGCAGAGGCAGAGAAAAAGCTCAAAAAGCAACTTGCCGAGCTTGAAGCAGAAAAAGAAAAAATGATGGCGGAAGCCTAATATACTAGATATAGTGTTTTTTCGTTACTTTTTATTGACTAAAAACGCTATATCTAGTAAAGTTATTTCACAAGGATACCGATAATATCAGTGAGAGTTACAAAAATCTGTATGACTTGTGTAACTCTTCACTCTAGTAATCGGAAAGCATTAGAGTGTGATGTTTTAAGACGTTGTATCACAATATCTTAAAACCAGCGACATTACAAAAAGCTAGAATAGAAGAAACTCGGACCCTACAGGCTTCCGAACAGATTCAGTTTCACTTTTTGAAATGTCCGTTACTATAATAAATGGGAGGATTTTATGGTAAAAACAGTACGCACACTGGAAGACGTAGAGGCAGATATCGCCCGCACGAAAGCAGCTCTTGCAAACGTCAAGGGAACAGAAACGGAAGTATACGCAAGAATCGTAGGATATTACCGTTCTGTCCGCAATTGGAACAAAGGCAAGAGAAATGAATATAATCACAGAAAATTGTTTGTCTATAACAATGAAAACAGGATTCCAGCAGAAGAAACTGTAATAAAGAATGCAGAGTGCGCAAAACCAGTTGCTTCAGACGCACCGTCCGCAAGCTATGAGTTTTTCGCACGTAAGACATGCCCGAACTGTCCGCCTGTAAAAGAATATCTTTCCGGTATTTCTATGCCTGGCACATATGTCGATGTTGATTCAGAAGAAGGACTCGCTAAAGCTGCGGAGCTTGGAGTTTTCTCTGCTCCTACAGTCATTTTCTATGACGAGGACGGAGTTGAAACAGCAAGAGCGCACAATGTAAAAGAGCTTAAGTCTGTATTAAAGGCGACAGCGCTTCCTGTATCAGCATGAACAAAACAGATGCCGTCGGCTTCAAAAAAGCCGGCGTGCTCATAAAAACAAGCCTTGTTGACTTTCCTGGTCATGTCTCTTGTACAGTTTTTCTGCACGGATGTAATTTGCGCTGTCCATACTGTTACAATACAGAGCTTGTCACGAAAAAAATAGAATCAATCGAGGGAATTTCCACCGTTCAGGATATAATTGACCATCTTGAAAAACGAAAAAACGTTCTTACAGGTTTTGTCCTTTCCGGTGGAGAAGCTCTTATATCACCTTTCCTGGAAATTCTCATAAAAGAAGGCAGATGCCGTGGTTATAGCATAAAACTTGATACAAACGGCACAAACCCAGAGAAACTGGAAACTTTACTCTCTGATCCCGAACTGAAACCAGATTTCATTGCAATGGACATAAAAACCTCACCTAAGAAAACAGGGCTTCTTTTACCACAGTTGGCTGGCAGCCCAGTTATTCAAACTTTATCGGAAAGAATAAAGAAAACCTCGTCCATTCTTGCAAGCCTTCCGCCGGAAATGCGTGAATTTCGCACAGTTCTTGTTCCTCCGCTCGTCTCAGAGGATGACATCACAGAAATGGCAAAACTTTTGCCGAAAGATGCTTCCTGGCAATTTGCACAGTTCCGTAATGAAGACTGCATTGATCCTCTTTATACTACAATCTCTCCATATACACAAAGCGAAGCAGAAGCTCTTGTAAAAAAAGCTGCATCACTCATTCCTGGAGCTGTACTCAGATAAACTCATATCAACACAGGAGCAAAAAGCCCCTTGACTATTTTTTCGCTTTCTGATAACTTATTTTTCGTTACGGCGGCATAACTCAGTAGGTAGAGTACCCGGCTCATATCCGGTCGGTCGTAGGTTCAAATCCCACTGCCGCTAACTAAGGCTGTACAGATTTCTGTACAGCCTTTTCTATTTGTTCGAGTTACATTACCGACTCATTTGCTGCGCAATACATCGTGAAATATTACCATAACTCATAATATTTCTGTTGTAAAAGGAGCCGATGCGGTTTATACTAATGTATGTATTAATCAAGCTGAAAACAGGAAGCTCACAATTTTAGCAATGATTTCGCTGAGTTGTAGTTCCCGACAAAAGGAGATATACGATGAAAAAGATTTGTATTATTGCATTTTTATTTATGGTTTGCGCATCTTTCGCATTCACAGAGAACAAATATGAGGCGGGTACGACATCATATGTGAACGTACCGATACTTAAAATATATGATCATCCAGACTACTACATCGTAACATACAGACAGAACGGACTAAGCATAGGTCAGACATCTATTCCTAAAGAGTGGTTCAAACAAGGCGTTCCAGGAAGAAAAGGAAAGATCAGAAGCACAGCTGCCAACATAAACCCGTACATCACACTGTGGTTCAGCAATGGTGAATTCTTTTCAATTTATATAAATGTTCCGTTTAACAGGGACGACAGTATTTGGGGAGTTGCGTACGGCTCCCAAAAAGCTCCTGAAGAAATTGATCCTATAAAAGTTGCAGCAGGACTTTAAGGTTTTTTTGTGAATACTATTGAATCAATTATAGAAGCAGTCGCAAAAGAGAGCAGTTCTAGCGGACTTGGCGGTTGGATTTTCACAAATTTCTCACATCGGGACACGCTTACAGACTCTCTTTTGGGATTTAACCCCGAACACGTTTCAACAAGACGCTGGGTCTATATCATAAACGGTGATAGAACCTGCATTAAGATTGTCCACGCAATAGAAAAACATAACCTAGATTCTCTTCCCGGAATTGGAACATTTGTCTACAATTCTAAAGAAATGCTCCAGGATTCTCTGGCGAAAAGCCTTGACAGCTCGAAATCGTATGCATTGCTTTGTGACGAGGATATATCCGTAATATCCACTGTTGACGGCGGTTTCATCTCTCTTCTTTCAAAGCTTGGAATAAAAACGTGCAGTGCAGCACCTCTTATACAGAGAAGCAAAGGCATTCTTTCTGATACAAAGATTATATCACATGAAAACTCTGCTGCTCTTCTGTATCTTACAGTCTACGAAACATGGAATTTTATAACGGAGTTCTATAAATCGAACAAGGAACTGACAGAACGAGCCGTATGTGATTTTATCCTTTCGGAATTTGATAAGTTTAACTTGATTACAGACCATCCGCCAATCGTTGCTTTCGGAAAAAACAGCGGGAATCCGCACTATGAAGTTCCTGAAAATAACAGCGCAATAGCAAAAAAAGGCGATGTTATCCAGCTTGATATTTGGGCTAAGGCAAAAGATGATCAAGATGCCATTTATGCAGATATTTCTTGGGTCGGAGTTTATGATGAAAAGCCTTCAGAAGATGCCACAACTCTTTTTGCCACAGTCTGCAAAGCACGCGATGTTGTAAAGAATTATATCGAAAACAATGATTTCAGCAGAATAACGGGAGCCGAGCTTGACTCAAAAGTTCGAAAAGCCATAACGGATGCAGGTTATTTAGACGCTGTAAAACACCGTACAGGACATGGAATTGATACAAGCTGTCACGGATCTGGGGTAAATCTTGACTCAATTGAATTCCCAGACAAGCGAAAACTGCTTGAATACAGCTGTTTTTCTGTTGAGCCCGGTTTATATTTTGACAAATACGGATTCAGAACTGAGATTGACATATACATAAAAGACAGTAAACCTGTGATTTCCGGAAGTATGTTCAAAAAATGTCCTCTTGAGATTCCGCAGACAAAACTACTTACTATCCAGTAAACTCGATGAAGCCAAACACACTCGTTCACAACTGATTTATATCTCAATTTTTTTATAAACAAGGAAATAACATGCACATTATCACTAAAGACGAAGTAAAACGATTCAAGGATTTTTTAGATACACATGAAACTTTCATAATCGCAGGCCACAAAGAACCTGATGGAGATTGCGTCGCCTGTACCTTAGCTGTTTCAGAACTCATCAAAAAAATTGGTAAAAAATCCGTAACGGTAAATGCTGGTCCATTCAAAAGGACAGAGCTGAAAAAATATGAAAGAAAATTCGTGCAGCGATTAAAAAACTCATTGTTCAAAAGCAGCACAGGACTGATAATAGTAGACTGTTCAGAATTGCAGCGGCTCGGTGATATAGACGAAAGGCTTTCAAAACTTGACAGCTTCATAATTGATCACCATAAAACAGCGACAGCTGACATAACAAAAGCAATTATTGACCCCACTGCACCAGCCGCGGCTTGTATAGTACAGCAGCTTTTTGAAAACGTTGTCGGTAAACCTGATATCAACACTGCTGAAATACTGTTTTTCGGGCTTGCAACCGACACTGGCTTTTTCCGCTTTCTTGACAAAACAGGAAAAGAAACTTTTGAAGCAGCCTCAAGGCTCGTCGGCTACGGAGCAAACCCAAGAACGACTTATGACGACATAACAGGAGGGAAGCCCTACTCTACACGAAAACTGCTGGGTGTCCTGCTCTCAAAAGCAGAATCGTACTTTGACGGAAAGCTGGTCGTAACAGTTGAGAACATTGAAGATACGCGCCGTTATGGTCAAGAAGGCAGAGACTCCGATTCATTGTACCAGCTTCTGCTTTCGTGTGCATCTGTACAGGCCGTGGTTTTCCTAAGGGAAGAATCGGAACAGACATGTACGCTGGGATTCAGATCTCGTAACGAGATTGACGTAAGCGCAGTTGCTGCAGTATTCGGTGGCGGCGGTCACAAAAACGCATCCGGTGCATTGACAGAAGGCACACCAGAAACGCTTTTACCTAAAATCATAAATGAATTCGGGAAAATTTTTAATACAACATCAGAAAAAGTTTAAATGCTTTTTTTAAATGTTTTTTTCACTTCATTTTTTTCGATTCTCACATCTGCTTATTCCACAGCGTTTTAAAAGCATTTAAACAGTTTCATAAAAAAATTGGCACAATAACTGCTTATTGTTTTTCACCTGTTGCTGCAGGAAAAAACAATAAGGAGCCATTTTTTTATGAAACAGCTTGAAGAAATAATTCAGCAATACCTCGAAAAGCGTATAACTTCTAAAGAAGCCGCTGACAAATCAATTGAAAAAATCTACAAGAACATGTCCTATTTTGGTATTCATGATATTGACGAAGACGACAGAAGCGATTTTATCACGTTTTTTTATTCCAAACTGGAACAAATCATACAATTTTACAATCCTACTAAAAGTTCTTTCAGAACTTATCTGCGTGGGTCAATCAGCTCGAATCTTATGACTTGGAAAAAGGTAAAATATAAACTTCAGGCAAAAGAACGTGTGGTTGAAGATTATGTAATAGATGAATATACATTGAATATCGCTGATATCGAAAATGAATACGTAACAGATCAAAGCGATTGTAATTTTGAACCGGACAATTCTGTTCAAGTCCAAATTCCATCAGAAATGAAGAAAAAACTCAACTCATTCTGCAAAAAACTTCCAGAATCAACTAAGTTGATGATACTC
>JAIKVO010000124.1 GCA_024685655.1 Treponemataceae bacterium | reverse complement strand
GTGTGGTGGGCATTCCCCATAGCGGAACTTTCTGCGTTGCTCGTCGCGATTTTCTTCCTGCGCCGCGCGTACAGGAAGTATATAAAACCGCTGCCGGAGTGAGTCGAATGGTCGAGTGATAGGGGGCGGTCGCCCCCTCGCCCGCACATGGTTGCGGGCTACCCCCACGAGCGGGGCTTCAAACGCCAGCCCCGCAACGCCCCGGCTTTACTCCTTTCCCGTTTTTACCACCGCGGAGACAGCTGCGACGAACCGCTTTTCTTCGTCCGCTGTCAGTAGCTCCTTTGCGTACAACGCCTTTTCAAAAAGCGCACCTGCAGTCTCGCAGGGTCCGTCCAAATCTTGGTAACGCTCTGCAATAAGCGATGTATATTCCGCAGGCGCAAGATGCTTTTTGTACGGAATATCGCGGTTCTCGCCCCACTCGATAATCTTGAGAAACTCCGTTGTAAGGCGGTCTATCTCTTTTTTCTTTTCTTTTGACTTTTTCGAAGCCTCAAGTATCGTGCTGATTTTGTCCTTAAAGTCGGTAGCAGCTTTTGCATATGCTTCTCCGCGCTTTATCCGCATGAAGAAAAGCGACTTTATCGCGGACTTCAATGCATCGCGCAACCGGCGCAAATACGTAATGAACTTTTTGTCTTTCCAAAAATATTTCCATTTCGCAGAGAAAAACGGTCCGAAAAAGAAGAACAGAATCAAGCCCCCTAAACCTAACAAGGCTATCCATTTTATGACTTGGAAAAGTATCTCGAAAAATGGGTTTACTTCACCCCCCATTGTACCGAGTGACATCTCTTCCAGCACCTCTGGGCGCATTTCAGGAGTCGTCGTCACTGTTTGGGCAACGCCTTCGGATTTTGTTCCTCTTAGCCAATCAAGAAGCCAAGCGAAATACGACGGTTTAAGAATCGCTGTGTCCGATGCGATAAAAAACGCAATCACGATGCAAATCAGGCAAAATAAAAACGACACTTTGAGCAGTCTTCGCCGCACCGTAAAAATTGATGAAAGGCCCATTCCTGCATAGTATGTTTCTTTTTTGAAGATTGACGAAAGTATGCGCGTAAAAATGAAAAGAACCGCATGTATCAACATGAAAATGACGGTTACGGCAGATAGTTTTGTAATTGTGAATAATAATCCAAGAAATAATACAGCTGTAATGAAAGAAAAAATACCGAGCTTAAAGAGACTGTCGTCTATTGTTTCTACAAAGTCAGAAATAAGCCAACTTTCTTCGTGCAGCATCGATGAAAGCGGCTGTCCGGAAAGGTCTCCGCAGTTTTTTATAAAAGCATCGTGATTCAAGAATGCTTTTTCAAGTATAATTGTGAAATAGCATTCAAAAAGTGTCGGGATGAGTATTAGCAGCGCAGGAACACCGGGTATTACGAACGTGAACAGTGTGAAAAAGACAATCTCGTAAAAGACGATGAACCGAACGTTAGCAAATACGCTCGTTTTTTCTTTTAGGAAAATCCACGAGACACATTGCGTTACGATGCCGGTGAAAAACAGGTATATGCAAAGAACCCACGAATAAAAAGTAAAGTATTCAAAACGGCGGATAAAATCGACTATAAGTAGCGAGAAAGTGGTTGTCACCGTTGTAACAAGAAAAAGGACGAGTACTCGTTCGGCAATCGATTTGGCAATGAGTTTCCGCGTTTCGTTCATAGCGTTTTCTCTGCCTCCTGCACAGTGTCAGGTCCAACTATAAAAATACGAGTTCTGTCCGGTAATTTTTGCTTCAAGGTTTGCATCGGGTCATAATTTACAGCGCCTTTTTCCATTTGGATTGTCGCCAGAATATCAAGGATGCAGCCTGCCTGGTTGCTCGCAGGAGGCAGGTACGGAAAGTCCGTTGCATAAGCGGCGAATCCGCATTTTTGGTGAAGCATCTCGGCATTCCGCACAATTTGAGCGGCGATTTTTATAGCCTTTTCGCCTTTGTCGTAGCGTTGCTCAAGCGGATAATCGTCAAGCGCGAGATTCAGAAAAACAAAAACAGGACAGTCGAACGTGTTCTGGTACTCGTTCGTAAAAAGGTTTCCGTACTTCGCGCTTGCCCTCCAGTTTATGCGCTTCAGTTCATCGCCGCTTTTGTATTCGCGAAGTGAACGCCGCATTGTTACGTCCTCGTAGCAGATGTTGTGAATGTTCATGCTTCCTTGTGGAATGCCGGAATCCAGCGTTATGGGATAACGTATTTCCGCCGGGTGCATAAGAATTTTGCTTTCAGCATCAAAACTAATTGTGAACGGGAAAATCCCCAGCGGATCAGAGGCAGAGACAGTCACCGGACCTATTCGGTATATGCCGCGCGATGTTCCAAAAACAGTGTAGCTTACCGAACGCATTTCGTGTGCGCGGAGTGTGAAAAGAAAGCGGTTCTGACCGGCGGCAAGAGAAAGAGTACCCTGATTGTCGTGGACATAGCAGACGAATGCAGGAAGTCGTGAATTGTTAGTTACAGTAAAAGAAAGCGTGAAAGTGTCCCCACAGGCAGCACGTAAAAACGTAACAGGGCGGCTTACGGCAAGGCTTCTCTTAAGAACAGCGGAATAAAGGCGCGACAATATCACACCGATGACAACGGAGAGCATGATACACTGAATGATTTTCACCGGTACGAAAAGAAACACGATGAAGCAAAAAACTGCGGCAGATGTTGGTGAAAGCGATTTTCTTGTCATTTACACATGAGCCTTGTATGCAGGAAGCGGAATTTGCCCAACAAGTTCTGTGATTATTCCGTCCGCTGTGTAGCCGCGCAGAATCGACTCAGGCTTTAAAATTAGGCGTTTTCTGAATGCGGGGAGCGCAAGAAGTTTTACGTCTTCCGGTGTAACGAAGTTTCTTCCCTTTATTGCGGCAAGAGCCTGCGCTGCTTTGTACAGTGCGATCGAACCGCGCGGCGAAATACCGGCAAGTATGCGCTCATCTTTTCGTGTCGCTGCTGCAAGCGAAATCAAGTATGAAAGCACCGCTTCATCAACGTGAATGACAGACACTTCTTCCATGCAGGCAAGAATCTCTTCTTTTGTGGTTACGGCTTTTACGTTTTCCACCGGATGAACCAGCCCCCGCTGCGCCGTGATTATGCGAACTTCGTCCGCTTCGTCCGGATAACCAATAGAAAGTGCTAGCATAAACCTGTCTTTTTGCGCTTCCGGCAGCGGGAAGGTGCCTTCCGACTCTACCGGGTTTTCTGTCGCGATTACGAAAAATGGCGACTCCAGTTTGTGTACCGCGCCGTCCGCGCTGACTTGTCTTTCCGCCATTGCCTCCAAAAGTGCCGATTGCGTTCGCGGTGTGGCTCTGTTAAGCTCGTCAACGAGCAGCACGGAAGTCATGACAGGTCCTGGTCTGAACTGGAATTCCCCAACGGAGGGGAGCCACACGGAACTTCCCGTAATGTCAGATGGCATTAAGTCCGGCGTGCACTGAATGCGCGAAAACGGCAGCCCGACACTTGCCGCAAGAGCTTTTGCAAGAACGGTCTTTCCGGTGCCGGGAACATCTTCCAAAAGCACATGACCGCCCGCAAAAAGAGCGGCGAGCAGCATATCTGTTATTTCGGGCTTTCCCCGGAACACTTCTGAAACTGAATTATGGATTTTTGTCGCTATTTCTTTGATATTTGCCATGCGGCAAGTATAACATCGAGCAAAACTCGCGACAAGCACTAGGAAAGTAAAAAACTCGGGGCAGGGGGTGGAAGGGTGTGCGAGCAGACAGGTCAGCATGCTGACCGGCTGCGATGCGCAAACACGCGCAAGCGTGGTCGAAGGCGAAAGCCGTAGCCCGGAAGGTCGCGACAGCGACCGTCAGACCCGGCGGCAGCAAGTTTTTACCAGCGTTTGTCCACACAGACAGACACGCGATACCGATATATCTGCGGACGCTTCTGCTGTCAAACTTGCTGCCGAGCCCCCATAATATTCCTATAATAAAGTTACATACGTTTTTCCGGTTCCGCCGTCCTCGGGTTTGGCAAAATGGAATTCCTTGACACCGGAATACCCCGAAAGATATTTTTGCACAGCTTCCTGAAGAACGCCGTTTCCTTTGCCGTGAATGACAGAAAACTCCTTGAAGTTGTTGATGGCGCACAAATCAAGCTGATGTTCCAAAGCCTTAATCGCTTCTTCGTAACGCATTCCAAGCAGGCGAAGCTCAAACTTAGGGCGTTCCGTTGACTGCGGAGTGAAAGAAACGCGTCCGTCAGCGGAAACATCTTTATTCGATGTATGCGCGGCAAAAGATGAATATGATGCGGCTCCCAGCAAGGTCCCGTACTGGCGGTCGTCCGGCGCAACCTCCACAGAAACGACAGGCTTGCTCTGATTCGGTGCAATCATCAAATCTTTCTCCTGCATCGTCATTTTTAGGCTTCCAACCTGAACAACCCAGCTACCTTTTTTCGCTTTCGAAACGATAACGCCTGTCTGCCGTCCGCCCTTAAGAAGCACGTCAATGCCCGGCGCAAAGTCCGGCTCGTTTTGAGCTTTTGCAGCCGGAGACTTCTGCGCAGAAAAATCGTCATCTGTAAGTCCGGCCTGCTTTCGAATCCGCTTTTCTTTAGCGTTAAGCGCAGATGCTTCACCTGAAACTTCTTTTTCCTCTGCCTCAAGCTCGTTCTGAATAACTTTGCGCCTGAACTCCTCTATTGCATCCTGCTCCTTGCGTATTGCTTCCCGCTCCGCATCAACTGCTTCGGAAAGATTTGCTATCGTTTCTTTAACTTTAAGCGTCTTCTCGCGCGTAATTTCACCTTCGCGGAGCTCGCGCACAAGGTTTTCAAGCATTCGGCGGTTTTCATCGAGGAACTCCGCGCTCCGGCGGTATCCCTGTTCGCGAAGATTCATCTCGTCCTGGCGCAGGCGCAGTTCTTTCAAATCGACACGCCGCCATTTGTCGCTTATGCGGCGCTCCTTTTTGCGGAATTCTTTTTCAAGCCGCGCAAGCTCCGTGTGCTTTTCGTTCAAACCTTTTATAAGCGCGGAAATATCCGCCTGGTTATTCGAGATATAAGATTGCGCCGCGTCCATAATAGCGGACGGAATGCCGTTCCTGCGGGCAATATCGAGAGCGTGGCTTTCACCGGGAATGCCCATAAGAATGCGATATGTCGGCGCGAGCGTCGTCGTGTCAAACTCTACACTTGCGTTCGTACAAGACGGATGAGTATAGCCGTAGTTTTTTAGGATTCCATGGTGTGTCGTCACAAGAACGAAGCTGTCGCGTTTTATAAGTTCGTCAAGAACAGCCATCGCGATTGCGCCGCCTTCCTGTGGGTCAGTACCGCTTCCAAGCTCGTCAAGAAGCACGAGCGTGTTTTCATCAGCATTTTCAAGGATACGCGCGATATTCTTCATGTGCCCGGAGAACGTGGAAAGCGACTCGTCAAGAGACTGCTCATCGCCGATATCAGCGAAAACGTCTGTGAAAACAGGTAGCGCGGTTCCTTCTGCTGCCGGAACTGGAAAGCCGCTCTGATTGAGCAGACAGAAAAGCGCGACCGTCTTTAGAGTGACGGTTTTTCCGCCTGTGTTCGGACCTGTTATTATGAGAACGCGATGTCCGCGGCCACCGTTTGCGTCACGGCTGAACTCCACGGTGATAGGAACCGCGCGAGTTCCCAAGAGCGGGTGGCGTGCTTTGACAAGCACCGGTGAAGAAAATGGCACGTTTGAGCGCGTGTGTGTGGTGGGAGTCGCCGCAGTAGTGTCGGCACTGGCAGCACCAGTTCTGGCACCAGTGCGCAGATTTGCGGTGTATGTCGTTTCTTCGGTGGTTGCGGCAAGAGTCGCATCTTCTGCGTTGGCGGTTTCTGAGGAACCTGCCGGTGCGCCGGACACAGAGCCCGTACCAGAAGCATTCCCGGCACCAGTTTCTGTCAGAGAAGCCGCGAAGATTCCGTCGGTCTCAACGCCCCATCTTGCCGCGCCGTAAGCGCAATCAAGGCGTATCATTAGTTCGTGAGCTTTTTCAAAATCAGCACGGTACTGCCCCAACGCAAACGTGAGTGTCCGCAAAATCCTGCGGACTTCCTGCGAAAGCCTGAACTCTTCCTGAACAAGCGCGTTGTTTTTTTGAACAACGGCATCCGGCTCGATAAACACAGTCTGTCCGGTTTGCGAAACCTCGTGGATTATACCTTTTATGCGGTTTTTCTGGCTCGCTTTTACTGCAAGAACCTGCCTGTCCGAGCGCAAAACCGGCACATCGGACTGAAGAACGTCCTTGTAGTCGTTGTTCGACGTGAACGAGCGAATAAGCGCGTTTATCTCGCCATGAAGTTTCTGAATGCTGCTTCGTATGACACGAAGCTCCGGCAGGTCGCGCATCTGACCGGAATCGTCTATTATGCGAGAAATCTCGCTTTCCGGCGCGGAAAGAGCGGGTATTTCCGCCGCGATAGCAGAGAGAGCCGGTGTTTCAACTTTGCGCTTAAAACCTTCCACAGGTGTAAGAGCCTGTTTAGTCTGAGCGGAGCATTTACAAAAACGCCACAGCGCGTATACTTCCTCAAGTTCAAGGACAAGCCCTTCAACGCCGAGCTTTTTGAAAAGCGGCTTTACCGTAGGCCAGCCGGAAAGCGCCTGCGCCTCCGACGATGAGATATAAGAAAGCCACTCGCGGCCTTCTGTCTTGTTTTTCTCAATAATCTCCGCATCAATGGATGGGAGACGTTCTTTAAGGGCAGCTGAGCCCTCTTCACTCATGCAGTATCCGGCGACTGTATCCCGGATACGGAAATAATCAAGTAATTCTAATGTGTTTGTATCCATATCGTTTTAAATTGTAATTCTAATGTCGAGCTTATTAATGCTATCTTAACAAACAGCTGCTCTCACCGAATTTTTGCCACGGAAAAAAAGCTTCCTCACTTTGTTCGTCAGATATTTTTCGTCTCAAAAATTCGGCTACGCAGCTATTTACTAAAAAGCCACGTTATCTCCTGACATTCGAAGTAAAACATAACAATGCAAAAAAATACCACTGTCTGCTTGTCCGTAGCCGGGTACAATCGCACTCAGCAACCGATTTTAATCTTCCCAGCTTCCTGTCGAAAGCTCGTCACAAATACGCTGCCAGCTTTCGTATCGTTCTTCGCTGATTGCGCCGGCATACACGCCTTCCAATATCTTGCACCCTGCTTCATGCGTATGCGTACACGACATACCAAAGCTGCATTTTCCCAAAAGCGGCTTCATCTCCCTGAAATAAAGCGCAAGGTCGCACGGCGCAATATCGTTCAGCACAAACCGCCTTACACCGGGCGTATCAATAATCGAAGCAACAGCATCCTTTTTTCCGGAGAATGATTCTTCGAGTTTTATGTGCATAAGGTTTCCGCGTGTCGTCGTATGAGTTCCGCGGCCGTATTTGTCAGACAATTCACCTGTCCTTAGATTCAGAGACGTATCAAGTCTGTTAAGTATACTCGACTTTCCGACACCGGACTGCCCTGTAAGCACACACAGCTTATTTTCCACTTCAGAAGCAAGTGTGTCCAGTCCCTCCCCTGTTTCGGCAGAAACCCGAAGAACTTTGTATCCTATGTTCTGCCAGTCTGTAATTCTGAACTCAAAATCAGGATCGTCCGCTGCCTCCAAGTCGCATTTATTACATACGATAAGGGGAGTTATTCCGGCACATTCAGCCTGCGCCAGAACTCTGTCCACAAAGCGCGGTCTGAAAGGAGGCTCGTCTGGTGTCGTAATGCAAATTATCAAATCGATGTTAGCTGCAAGAAGTTGAGGCTCCCTGCCCTTAACATTCCAGCGACCATATTCATTTTTACGCGGCAGCAGGCTTATTATCTGTCCTTGCCCATCAGTCTTTTCGTCCGGCTCAATATCAACCTTATCGCCCGGTGCGAGCGGATTATAATATCGTTTCTCGACTTCAAGTTTTTTTCCTTTGATTGAACAAAAACGGACAATACCGTCCTCGCACTCCACATCGAAAAGATTCTTACTGCCACCTAAAACCAATCCATTCATACAAAATCTCACTTGTTCAGGATGAACTCGACACGACGGTTCTTCCACCAGTTATCAGTATCATCACGAGAGGCAATCGGTTTACGTCCGCCTTCGCCAGTCGTGGAAAGCCGAGACTCGCTTACTCCAAGCCCAACAAGTATCTGCTTTACGAACTCGGCACGCTCTTTTGAAAGCGGTACAAGAGCACGTCCGTACTCTTCACTGTCAACTGTCTCCTCTTCTTCAGTTCCTGTCAAGTTATTTGCATGACCTTCAATCGTAACGTTATAATCCTTGAATTTGTCAAGAATCTCCGCGATTCGTCCAAGAACACGCATATTATTATCTATTTGCTCAGAAGAAAGTCCGTTAATACTGTCAATATCAGTTCCGTTAAAATCCGGCTCGTTGCTTCTGAAGATTATAGACGGTATTTGCATTTTAAGCACATCGCCGTCAAGAATCACAAGTACATCCACAGAAATAAAACCGGAAACCTCGCTTGTCATTTCGAGCTCATCCGTAACCCTGAACAGGAACGGATAATCCATTGCCGACTGAACGAGCTCGCCGGAATTGCTGCGACCATCCCAAATCATACGCTCGGTGATAGACGATTTTCCGCCAGTCTTCCAGAATACTTTGCCATTCTTTGGATCATCAATCTCGAACGACCATTCTTTTATCGGAACAGAAGCCGATGCTGAAAGCAATATATAAAGATCATCATTCACGCCATCATTGTCCGGGCTGAAAAGATACGGAGCTGTCTTAACAACAAGCATAGGCGGTGTTACGGAACTGAAGAAAGGCGCAGTCCGTTCTGAGACGATATTACCTTTTGTGAAAGAAACTTCTATATCGCCATAGAAATAACCTTCGCACATATAGCCGTCTTCATCAGTACCGTTCCACCTGATTTCAGCTGGAACAGATTCACTGTCTGCCGTAGACCAACTTCTTATCGTATTCTCATTTTCGTCTTTTATAGAGAAACGCCAACTCTCCACTCCTTCCGCAGGATCAAGTCTCACTTTGAAGAGCTGAATGTCCTTAAGCCCGTCACCGTTAGGAGAAATCGCACTGCTTTCCGCCGTCAGGAATACTTTTACGGAAGAAGTATCAACCGTTATTCCAGGTATTTTCACCTCGCAGCGGTTTCCTGCTTCATCCTCAGAGAAAATCATAAGTTCGTAAACGCCGTCCTCGACGACATTCTCCGCTTCATCACAGCCGTTCCACTCAAATGAAACAGGTTTTCCTTCCCAGCTGACGACACGGACTACATTTCCATCAGAATCAGAAAGTGAAGCCGTCCATTTTTCTTCTTCAGAAGCCTTTGTCACGTTCACTTTGAAAACATCTTTCCTGCCATCGCCATCCGGAGAGAAAAGCGTATAAGGCACATCGACAGAAATTTCAGGGAACATCTTATCAAGCACAAACGGCTGGGTTTCAATGAAACTTTCGTGTCCGTTCTGCGATTTTGCGAACAATGACGCTTTGTACTCACCGTCCGGACACATTATACCGCTGTCCGAAATTCCGTTCCATGTAATTGTTCCCGGCATATTATTCTTATCAGCGAAAACGCGCACTTCATTCCCAGAAGAATCATGAACAGTAAGCTTATACTCCGTAATTCTTCCCGAAGTCTTTATTTGAGGAGTGAATATTACATACTCTTTTATATTATCACCGTTCGGCGAGAAAGCATGCGGACTAACAGAAAGAAGAACCTCTGTCATACCAGTATCAAGCTCGAATGTCTGAGTCTCCGCAGAAGACTCATTTCCGGCAGAATCGATGGCATAAAGCTTGTATTTGTAGATACCGTCTTTAATTGTTCCAGATGATGATGTACCATCCCAAACAACTGTCTTAGAAGGTTTTCCTTCCCAAGCATATTCTCTTACAACAATACCGGATGAATCAACTATCTGTCCTTTCCAAACAAGATTCTCCAATCCTTCAACAGACTGAGTTATCGTAACTGTCTCCAACACTCCGTCACCGTCTGGAGAGAAAACCGCATTGTCACGGATTACGTTGACAGAAGCACCTTTATTCTTTATCGTGCAGTTTCTGGATATGAACGACTTTTGACCGTTCGAGAACGATGCCGTATATTTCAGCGTGTAAACACCATCGGGCAGAACAACACCATAATCATCTTTTCCGTCAAATTCAAACATTCCAGGCGGTACTGAACCGCCTTTCCAAGTCCGCACTACAAAACCAGAAGAATCTTCGGCAGTTATAGTCCATGATGCAAGTCCGCCCGAATTCACCATTACAGGAGTTATTTCAAGAGTATCGCGGTATCCGTCTCCGTTCGGAGAAAACGGATTTCCGCTTATCGTCATATTTATTGAACGTGGAACAGCGTCAAAAATTATGTTGCTGATCTGAACTGATTCCGAATTATTCCCAGCTTCATCCACAGACGAAATTCCGTAACTATAGACCCCTGGAGAAACAGAATAACCAAACGCATTTCTGCCGTCCCAAACGATATCAGAAGGAGCAGCATTCTGCCAGTTCCACTCACGCACTTTTTTACCGGAAGCATCATAAACAGCGGCTTCCCACAGATGCTCAACGGAGCCTGTCTGTTTTATTGTTATTGAAGGTCTGTTTCCAGAGCCAAATATCATGTCTTCCTCAGCAGGTGGAACCACATCTAAGGAAGGCGCAGTATTATCAAGGATTATTGAGTTTTTCTCCGAAACAGCTCTATTGCCGTTATCATCAGCAGCCGTAACATAATATGTATAAACACCGTCAGGCGCCATCTCACCGGTATCCATAAAACCGTTCCACAACAGAGTTTCTGGCACTTCAACACCTTGTTTTACAGCGGTGAGCGCACTCCAGAACATTCCAAAACTCAGTGTATCATATCTTTTATCTTTATTTTCAATTGTGCGTACAACATCACCAGCATCATTTTCAATAATCAGGCTCCATTCAGAAACATATCTGCTGTCTTCTATTGAAAGAGGAATCTCAAGTTCATCCAAAACACCGTCATTGTTCGGAGACATATACTGAGGAAGTTCCGATATGCCATCAAAAAGTCTTATAACAGGTGGTTCTTCATCACGAATACCGAGACGCGCCGTTACTCCTGCGGAAACAGCCATAACATCGCCAGGAAGAGAGCGCACTCCAAGTGATGGAATAATATCACTTTGCTGCCAGCCTCTTCGTGAAAGGAAAGAATTGCTGCCAGTATTTACAGGTATTTTCACTGATATAGCCACAGTCGGAAGGTATGATGCTTTTCCAGCGATGCATTCCCTCAAGTTGAAATCCCAGCTGATACGGACACGCACGAGATCTTCTATGAGAAACTGAAATCCGGATGAGAACAACACATTCTGAAAAGTAGGAAATGCCAAATCGAGCGATATACCGCCCTTTATTGCTGAAGAATCAAGGAATTTACCAGAAAAACCGAAACGGGGCGTAATGAAACCGGGGAAACTTGCTTCACCAGAAGATGAATCAAGTGAAGATACTGAATTATAACGGAATGGAAG
Organism: Treponemataceae bacterium; assembly: GCA_024685655.1. GTDB lineage: Bacteria > Spirochaetota > Spirochaetia > Treponematales > Treponemataceae > Treponema_I. Next base: position 351 of record JAIKVO010000124.1, on the reverse strand, counting down.
CCCCAGCTCTGTCAAAGAGAAACCGAGGCGAATATCCTTCATAAACGGAAGAAAGCCCAATGTACCAGCTTTATAGACAGCGCCTATTCCACCGAAAACTGAGAAAGAAGAGCCGCCCGTTAAAGCAAGATCCATACCCAAAAGCAAACTCTTTCCAATTTCCTTAGAAAAACCGACACGTACTGTTCCGCTTCCACCCAAATCAAGGCCGTTAGCAAAAGAAAAAAGACCTTGCAATGCAGCGGAAACAACACCGTATTTCGTAGGATAAACTGCACCAAGATGAAAAGCAGATCCGAACCTAGGACCCTCGCCTTTTAGTCCTATAAGAGCCGTGTATCCGGCATCGAG
>JAIKVO010000111.1 GCA_024685655.1 Treponemataceae bacterium | reverse complement strand
GTAGACCGTTCTTATTCAAGATTAAATATCGGTTTTTGTCCATGCGGAGAACCGCGTGTTATGAGTTTGGAAATAAACGATTATTATGAAAATTATGAAAGCGATCTTGAACAGGCTAATGCCATTGCCAAAAAGATTTTGAATGGAGATATGGTACATCTGGTAATGGGAATAAACGAATGTGATTCAGATTTTTCACAGAAACGGGCGTCGTTCATTGCGGATACATTTGGGTTCCGTGATGTTTGTTTTTTACCTAATTCCTGTGCAGCTGCAATAGGAGCGTATTGGAACTACAAAACTACAACTGAAAAAACTGTTGCCGTTTGTGTTTTCAGAGGAAATTCTTTTGGGGATTCAACTTCTTTTGGAATTTCAATCATTGATATCAAAAATGGTATTTTTAATGTAAGGAACATGAGTGGGAAAGAATATGATATTGATAATCATGTCGTGAAAGAGATTTGTTTGAATACAATCAGAGAATTGGATTTAAAGCATATTGATGAAGTACTTATTGTCGGAAAAAGTTATTATGTCACCTATGAAAAACCGCTAATAAAGGCAGTTCGAAGAGCGTTCAGACGCTTGTTTGGAGAAATATGCTATTATGTAAGAGGAGATGAAAAGCTCGTTGCAAAAGGACTCGCTGTTTATGGCAATATGCTGAGACAAGGAAAATCTATTATTGTGGACATCCGAAATGATACTAAATAAAGCCCAGTTGTTGTGGCAGAAACGGAATCCAAAAGGAGAATCGATTTATGCAGATAACCTCAAACACAGTTGAACAATTTTTTGAGTCTTTTCAATCTGCATTGATAAATGCAGGTGTATCTTTTCGTACAGAAACTGAAAATCAAAAAAAGCTGTTATCCATAGGTTTTGATAATATAAAACTTTATAATCCGCCCACCGCTGATTTTGTAAAGTTCAAATATTCCGGTACTATTATATATCGTTTTTTTGCAGATGAAAAAACGATAAAAGAAGAAAGTGCATTTATAAAACATTATTTTGGGGATTCTATTCCGGAGAATTTTAGCAATTTAGTTTTTATCCGCGCATTTGTAGGGTTGTATGTGAACATCGCCAAAAAGGATGAATTCATAAAATATATTGATGAATGGACTTCCAAAAATAACGGGTTTAAGGTAATTCTGGATCGTTCCTGTTTCTTGGATTTGTATAAATATGTGAATCTTGAGGATTTTTCATCTGAATCGTCCTGCATGGATTCGGTTTGTCAGGAATTTCTGATTAAGGAGCTGCTTCCAGTAAAAGAATTCTTTGATTATGCGGTGAAAAACAACATGATTATAGACAGTGATGATTTTATAAATCTTTTTACTGATTACGGATTCCCTGAATTCTTTTATGAGATCGGTAACAATCATGTTTTAATCACACCTTTGCCGTCTGAAAACTGTCTTCATTTAAGGCTTATTTATAAAAACGAGGGAAAATCTTGGTTTTTAAATGTTTATGTCAGTTTTGATTCTATTAAACTTGAAATTGGTACAAGGGAAACAGCCGTCGATACGGTAAGTTTTAATCTAACGAAAAATGTTTCTGATGAAATAAGGCAATTCTTATCCGATTACGCGAGCAAACATGAAGGGGCGCTTTAAGAACGGCAGAATAACCAGGAGTAAGCTAAAAGCATGATTGAGATTCAAGGCAAATACAACACAGCAAAAGTGTTCACAGATGATATAGATTCCGATTGCTACGCTCAGATTCTGCAGATGATGAATCAAGTTTGGAGCCACGGTTTGTCCGTTCGCATAATGACTGATGTTCATGCCGGAAAAGGCTGCACGGTCGGTACTACGATGACTGTTGAAGACCATATTGTGCCCAGTCTTGTTGGAGGTGACATCGGGTGTGGAGTCGATGTGCTTGTTGTAAGTAAAGAGTTTTGTCGCGTTCTGGAATCTGGCGAACCTCATTCTGATATCGGTGTCGATTTAGAACAATTCGACGAGCTTGTGCACGAGCAGATTCCAGCCGGTGCCGCCGTAAGAACAAAGCCTCATGCTTTTACGAAAGAAATTGATTGGAATGCTTTCCTCGCTCCGGTGGATGTACAGAACGCAAAGCTCCAGCTCGGAACGCTCGGCGGAGGCAACCACTTTATAGAAGTTGACAAAGACGATGAAGGCAACCTTTACTTTGTGATTCATTCAGGTTCGCGAAATCTTGGAAAGGACGTATGCGATTATTATCAGAATGTCGCAAGTTGTAACAATGTTTCGTATATCGAAAATGCTGATATGGCGCATTATCTTCACGACATGGAGCTTGCGCAGAAGTTTGCAGCATTGAACCGTCGAGCTATGCTTGACGTGATAAAAACGGGGCTAGGCATAAAAAAATGCGACATCCTAGAAGAGTTTTCCACAGTTCACAACTACATCGATATGAAAAACAAGATTTTGCGAAAAGGTGCAATTTCTGCACAGAAAGGCGAACATATTATAATCCCGATGAATATGCGCGACGGTTCTTTAATCTGCAATGGAAAGGGTAATCGGGACTGGAACTTTTCTGCGCCTCATGGGGCCGGGCGGCTTTACAAGCGCAGTGAATCAAAAGAGCTTTTTACGGTTAAAGAATATCAAGATGCGATGAAAGGCATCTATTCTACGAGTGTCGGGCGGTCAACGCTTGATGAATCGCCTATGGCGTACAAGCCAATGGAGCAGATTTTGGGAAAAATCAAGCCTGCTGTTGAAGTAGTACAAATAATAAAGCCGATTTATAATTTTAAGGCTGGCGGTCAATAATCGCAAGGAGAACGAGATGGGTAAATTGTATCGTTATAATTATATAAGGGAAGGTCTTTCTGTACCTAAAATCTTAAGTTTCCGGCTGACAATCGAAATTCCAGAGCATCTTTGCGACCAGCTTCAGGAGTTTCTTGATCCTGATGAACCTCCGACAAGCTGTTTTATCTCCCAGATATACGCAAAAAAAATGGGTAATTCTCATTATCTTGTAATAACCGTAAATCTTTTAAGCCTTTATGAAAAATGGTCTACCAGGAATGATGATTATGACTATAAATCTATTATTTATCTGCTTCGTGAAAAAATAAATGACCGTTTCGGAAAAGTATTCACCGAATCTTTTATCTGCCATGAAAAACTTGTCTGCGATTTTATTGAATATGCGTTTTTAGCAGAAGGCAGGGGGATTATAACCGGTATGGCTGAGTGTCATGCAAACAGTAATCAGTATTATAAAATCTATTGGGATGATTATCTTGAGCCTTATAAAAGCGAAATAAAAATAATCAAGGATGCAGAACGACGTTACAATAAGGAACATAAAGATTCAAAACGAACGCCATACACGAGTTTTATGCTCGGTATAGACACCCATGAATACGAAGTTGATAATGAAGTTTATGTCCGCTGTTATGCGCCGCAGCTGCAGGAGTTTTTTCTAAATCTTGAAAAAGCAGACTATATTTCTGGACACGGGGTTTTGTTAAAGGCGCTTTATGATGACAATCTCAAAAAAACAATTTGCCAGTGTGCCTATGAACATAATTGTCTTCGTTATTGCCCTGACTCAAAATTGATTTACGAAGAATACTGCAAGGAGTTTGGAAATCCGCTTGAGTCTCAAACTGATGTTGAATATCCAGAGTTTAAGTGAAAGAAAAGAGGGAGCTTATTATGAGTAAGAAAATCGGGTTGTGGTTTCTCAAAAAATACCTGTTATTGATAATTTGTTTTTCTGTTGCCGTCAGCTTGTTTTCACAAAGCAAAGATTTAGGAAAAGAATTGCCTCAAGCTCCGCACCTTACTCCTGAACAAATGGCAAAATATCCGCTTGACGCATGGTTTAACGCAGAACGTCCCGATTATTCTGAGATAGACGAACGTGTTAAACCTCTCGCAAAAAATGAAGAAACTCCTGAAGCTGTTGCCAGAATAGTTTGTGAAGGCTTGAAGTCTGATATAGAGAGAGCCCGCGCTATTTATGACTGGATTTGCTATAACATCGCGTATGACACAAGCTACAAAATATATGATGCAGAGAATGCTTTCAAAAAAAGAAAAGGCGTATGCGCCGGATATGCCGATTTGTTCACGCAAATGGCAAGATCTGTAGGATTAGATGCAAGGACAGTTTCTGGTACGGGATACGGTAGAAAAAGAGGTGGACATGCATGGAATATCGTTAAAATTTTTGAAATAAATCAAGGTTATACAAGTTATAGATATAGGGAAATACTTCTTGATTCATGCTGGGGTGCCGGCGGTGTAAGAGGATCAAAATTTATTTGGGATTTTAGTCCTGAATGGTTTGACACATATCCTGGTGTATTCGCATTAACTCATTATCCTGATGATTCTGAAAATCAGCTGGTCTATCCAGCTATAACAAAAGCTGCTTGGAACAAACTAAGTCGGATTGATGCAGAAGGATTCTGGCCTGTTGGTGATAAAGACCCTTTTGAAGAATATAAAAAACGGGTATGCAAGAATGCAGAGAATCCTATAACTTTTACAACGACACAAAATTCTTCATCAGTTATGCAATACATCTCAACCGGAGATTCACTTACAGAGGGGTTTTTTATTCAGAAATACGAAGTTTCTGTAGATAAACTGAAAAAATATCTTAATGCTGATGAACTTAAGGGTGTTCGTACAAAAGATTGCCAGAATTATTCAGCTGCCGCGGTCTCTGATTTGCCGTTGATGTATATCGCAAAATATTGCAATGCGCTGAGCAAGAATTATGGTTTTGAAGAATGCTACACGATTTCTGGCGATGAGAAAAACGGTTATGAGATAGAATGTGACTGGACTAAGTTCGGTTTCCGACTCCCTACAAAACAAGAATGGCTTTTAGCATGCGACGAATCGTATATCAAGAATGATATTTCCGAGAAAAAGTTTTCAAATGTTGTCTGGTATAATTTGAATTCAGGTGGCAGAACCTGGATTTCTGGCCATAATAATCAAGGAAGCGGGAAAGGCGTCTATGATATGCTTGGAAACGTCAGTGAGCTTTGCTGGGATGAAAATTCCGAGCAATATGTGTTTATGGGCGGAAATATTTATTCAACGCGCGAGGAAATTCAGTCACTGGAACCGGTTCCGTTCGACAATTATGTGAAAAACAAAGGTGCTCACGGTTTCCGTCTTGTTTTAAGTGCGCCTCTAAATCCAGAATACCAGTATAAAATTGCTTTGGCATATACAAACTATGAGCTGTTTTATAAGAATGCTGATAAGTATATGGAATGGATGACTCTGGCTTCGAACAATGGAAATGTCACGGCAATTTCAACCCTTTCTAAGTACTATTATGACCTTGGTACAGCAGAAGGATACGAGAAAGCGTTCGAGTATGCTATGAAGTGTTGTGAATACAATGATAGCGATGCGCTCTGTCTTGTCGGGTCAATGTATGAAAACGGAATTTATGTAGAAAAGAACGATACAATCGCTTTGCAATTTTACGAACGTAGCGCTGAAAACGGAAATGTCACATGCATGTATACTGTTTCTCAGTTCTATAAAGACGGGCGTGGTACAGAACAAAACGGGGAAATGTCTTTTCATTGGCTGGAAAAGGCTGTAAAAAACGGATACGATTCCGACGACGCAAAGAATTTAATCGCTTTATGTTACAGAAACGGAACTTACTGCGATATTGATTATTCAGCGGCTTTTGCCTTATGGAAGGAACTCGCGAACAAGAATAATATGCCTGGAGTTCAGTTTTTAGCAGACTGTTACGCTGAAGGATTAGGTACATCGCAAAGCTGGTGGTCTGCAGCAAAGTTATACAAAAAAGCAGCAGATGAGGAATATGTATACTCAATTGCAAAGTACGCAAGCTGTCTTTTTTATGGACATGGAGTTGCTCGTGACGTTGATAAAGCTGTAAGTGATTACAAGCGGCTTATTGACAATGGTTATACAGGAACAGATGACGAGTATTTGTCAACATATGAAGCGTATCTTGACGCTTATAATACGTTCAGCTGCTATGATGACAACTGCAGGCTGTATCTTATATCAAGTAATAAAGGTTCGACTTATGAATGCGCCCGTGTCTTTCGCTCGTTCATAGATGAGGTGGAAAAACTTCAGGGCTTACGCAATATGAACATTAGGCTCATAGACAGTTTTTCGCTTGAAACTATAACGCAAAAGATTATTGAACCGATGAAAAAAATCAATTCCGGAGAGACGCTTTCCGGAAATACTCTCATAATTTTGAATCCAGATATGGATCAGAAGTTTGAAAGCTTACAGTCGCATGTTTTATCTACAAATTGTTTTACAGGAACAAAATATAGAGTAAACGGATTATATTACAGATACGATGAAGCTTTTTTTGACCATTACGACAATCTCATAATGATAAAAGTGCAAAAAGACAGCTTTGAAACTCTGAACAATGCGTTTGCCAGAATGAAGCAAGCTTTGTCAGGCAGCAACCAAGTTGATTTAATGCTGTTCGGTACGAATTTCTTTTCTACAGCGGACAGCTACATTACCGATTATGTTGAGATAGCTCAGGCTGCCGTAGACAGAGGAGCAAAGCCAAGGATAATCGCATTCGGCAATAAGACTGATGTATTGCAAACCAGTATTGACAGCATTTTCTCGGAAAAATACGTCAAAAAAATACATGTGTTCGGAACACCACTCAATATGAAAGGAGAGCTTGCTTGCGGTTTCAGGAGCGGAAACCTTTTCATCGTTATGATTACAGAGAAAGTCAACAGCAAATTCCTTTTGATTTATCTTGATGAAACCGGGTGGGCTCCTGAACCGACAAGAGAAGATGCGTCTTTCATACAAAATTCAAAGAACCTTAGCAAAATGACTGGGCTTGCTACTAACAAAAGCGGCACAATCACAAAAGCCGATAAAATGGTCATGCATTATACGGTTGTAAAGGAATCGAAATAGGAAAGGATATTCGTAATTTGCGAAGAATTCAG
>JAIKVO010000011.1 GCA_024685655.1 Treponemataceae bacterium | reverse complement strand
TTCATCGACGCATACCGCAACACAGGTGGATTCGACATCATCGGTTCAGGCCGCACAAAGATTGAGACACCGGAGCAGTACACAGCTTCCGCAAACACAGCAAAGAAGCTCGGACTTGACGCTATCGTTATCATCGGTGGTGACGACTCCAACACAAACGCAGCATTGCTCGCAGAATACTTCAAGGCGAACGGCGTTGCGACACGCGTTATCGGCTGTCCAAAGACAATCGACGGCGACCTTAAGAACGAGATGATCGAAACTTCTTTCGGTTTCGACACAGCTTGCAAAACTTATTCAGAGCTTATCGGAAACATCGAGCGCGATGCTAACTCCGCAAAGAAATACTGGCACTTCATCAAGCTTATGGGTCGCTCAGCAAGCCATATCGCGCTTGAGTGCGAGCTTCAGACACAGGCTAACATCTGCCTTATCTCCGAGGAAGTTGAAGCAAAGAAGATGACACTTCGCCAGATTACCGACGATATCTGCAAAGTCGTTGCAAAACGCGCAGAGACAGCCGGAAACTTCGGTGTTATCCTTATCCCGGAAGGACTTGTAGAGTTCATTCCAGAGATGAAAGTTCTTATCGCAGAGCTTAACGACAAGATGGCCCTTAAGGCAGACGAGTTCAACGCTCTTACAGATTTCGCATCAAAGAAAGCTTGGCTCAAGGCAAATCTTACAGCAGAAAGCTTCGCTACATTCGACACACTGCCAGAAGCGATCGCTTCTCAGTTCCTTGCAGACCGCGACCCACACGGAAACGTACAGGTTAGCCGCATCGACACAGAAAAACTTCTTGCGCTCACCGTTGAAAAACGCCTTGCAGAGATGAAGAAAGAAGGCACATACAAAGGTAAGTTCAGCTCATACTGCCACTTCTTCGGATACGAAGGACGCTGCGCATTCCCGTCAAACTTCGACGCTGACTACTGCTACGCGCTCGGCTACAACGCATTCGTTCTTATCGCATCCGGCGTAACAGGCTACCTTTCATCAGTACGCAACCTTACAGCACCTGCTGACAAATGGATTGCAGGCGGCGTTCCGCTCACAATGATGATGAACATGGAGCAGCGCCACGGTTCAAAGAAGCCGGTTATCCGCAAGGCACTCGTAGAGCTCGACGGCGCACCTTTCAAAGAGTACGCATCACACCGCGAGCAGTGGGCAATCAACACGGATTACCTGTATCCAGGAGCAATCCAGTACTACGGACCAAGCGAAGTCTGCGACCAGCCAACAAAGACACTGAAGCTTGAGCATAAGTAGCGAGCGGTTCTGCGAAGCAGAAATGAACAGTCCAGTGGACTGTTCATAGCGAGTCACCCGAGGAGCTAGGCTCCGAGGCACAAGTATGCTTTGATTAACAAGGTAGGGGAAGGTCTTCCCCTACGCCCGCACGATGTTGCGGGCTACCCTTTCGCCTAGGGCTCCGCCCTAAAACCCAGCTTTTATGGACATTGCTTTCGCCGTCACCCTGTGTGTGAAAGTAGGTTCCTCACTGCGTTCGTCAATACTTTCCACACAGGGATCCTGACGGCTACGCAATGTCTCATAAAAGTCAGCTATGAAGTCGCTGCCAAACACCCAACGAACGACCAATACTACTTATTCTAAGAGTCACAAAATGAAAAAAGTTCGAATAACCGCCGTCCGAAAAGCCGACTACAAAGATTTACAGCAAAAATACGAAAACCCCATCCAGCACGCATGCTCCATTACAGAAGGACAAGTTTTTATCGCAAACGGCTGGCAACGCCCGGAAAACATGTGCGAATCCGCATGGGAAAGCATATCCCCGTTCGTAATGACGCTTGCGTATGGCGGTGAAAATATCTACGACGGCTGGATGAAAAACCCCAAATCCGCAATGATAAGCTGCAACGACGGCTTCCGCCCCGTCAGCTTCTTAATAGAAGCTCTGGACGAAAATGCGGAGTAGATTTTTATTATTTGCTGCACCATTTCTCCATTGCTAAAACAAAACTCATGTTATAATAATCACTCGGAGAATAACATGGATAAAATAACTTCTCTTTATGATTGGTTTGATTTGAATCGTGATTCTCTTATAAAAGACCACATGGGCGAATTGGTTCTTGTTGCTGGTAATGAAAACCTTGGTTATTTCAAGGAACAGAAGTTAGCCGCGAAATATGCAAAACAAAAAGGGCTGAAAGTTCGAGAATTTCTTGCTCAGTATTGTATTCCCCGCGAACAAGAAAACAATATGTTCCAGAACGTAAATGTGGAATTCTGTCATGCCTGACGAAAAGACTTATTCCTGTCTTTTCAATGTGCTTTCCTACAAAAAATCAACCTGTAGATTTTGCTTCTTACAAGTGACTTATTTCAACCTTTCTGCAATTACTCCAATCAATTTACGATTTTCATTTGAAAGATGATTCAGTTTTGGAATAACACTTAGTAAATTCGGATTTATACTTTTAGTTTCCTCATGCTTTCCTGTCACAAGATATTCAATGCTTGTTTTTAATTCATTCGCGATTTTTAAAGCCTGCTCCGCATCTGGCAGACGGTCTTTTGTTATCCATGATTGCAACGTATTGTAACTGATTCCTATTGCCGAAGCTAACTCTTTTTGGGTAATAAGATTATATTCCAACTCTTCTTTTACATTCTGCCAAAATTGCAACATATATCAAACAGGATAATACAATTGGATTCATTAAACTAAAACTTGATATATTTGGATTTACAGAATAATATATAAATACAAATGGATTGTTGATAACAACAAAACAGACAATTGGATTTTAACGGACAAAATACGGAGAAAGTCATTTTGAAAAAGTTTTTAGTCATATTCATTTTGATATTCTGTTTTCTTGGTTTCAGCTGTGTTTCTACCAACCAAGGAACTGGAATTGGTTCTACTAACGAAACTGGAACCGATTCTAAAGATATTGTCACAAAACAGGAGACACCTCCTCCTAAATGGATTCTAGATGAAGGCCGATTAGCACTTTTTCCAGATTCACTATATATTTCACAGATAGCCTACGGAAACACTGCACAAGAAAGTATGGAAAAAGCAGGTGCAAACATCTCTGGATATATAAAATCTTCTGTAGCATCTTCCACATCTTCCAGTTATTTCTATAACAAATCTGAAAATGATTTTACAGAAAGCAGACAACTGCAAACAGCTATCCAGATTTCCGCAGACAACAATTTGTACAAACTCGAATATACTAACCCTTATTATTATGAAGACTCAGGGGTTTATGTCTGCGTGGCTTTCATAAACCGTGAACAAGCTTTTAATTTTGTCAAACCTAAGCTGGAAAAAGCAAGAACCCAGTTCCCGCAAGCTTATTACAGAGCTTTGGAAAATACATCAGTTCTGGATAAAATCATCGGGATAAAAAACGCGCAAGAGCTTCTGCCAGATTTCTATGAAGTCTACGACTTTGCAAGGGCGATGTTGCCTGACAAAGCAAAAATTTATGAGGAAACAGACCTTCTCGCGTCAGAATCGTTGGTGAAGCTGAAAGAACTTAGCGGAACTTTAATAAGGATTGAGGGTATAGGTAATACAGATTTACTGGAAAAATCAGGTGTAATCACGGAGCTTGCAAATCAGTTCTCGAAAATGGGCTACGTCGTCGGTGATTTCCCAGAAAGTAACTGCATTGCCGTGGTGGAAGTAAAAGCTGTGATAACCCAGACACGAGAAACGTTTGAGACTTACCCTGAAATCTATATAAGGATAACTGAAGACGGTTCGGAGAAGATTTCTTACGCCAAGAAATTATCGAAAGTCGCGGGATTTGACAAAGAAACTGTAATCAGGCGAACAAACCTCGCGCTTGTGAACGAAGTGAAGACATCTTTTGTAGAGGAATGTTTTTAATACACAAAATAAAAGACTTGTTCTGCGACTAGCAGAGTTTCCGAGCAAGTCTTAAAAATGAGGAGTTTTTTATGAAAAAGATTTTAGCAATTCTGTTTGTGCTTATTTTTGCTTGCAATTTAGTATTCGGAGCGTCAATTACTGACGAACTGAAGGGCATGGCGAACCAGCTGGTTCAGGTAAAAGCTGGAGTTAGCAAACCGAGCTACGCGTTTGTTGCCCTTACAACGGATTACAAGAACACTCTTGTTGACAACTATGTTACCGATGCGTTGACAGAAGCGATGTTCAACACAGGTAAAGTAAAGATTATTGAACGAGCAAATGTGGAAACGATTCTACAGGAACAGAAATTCCAGTCAAGTGGACTTGTGAACGAAGAAACCGTAAAATCCATCGGTATGATTGCTGGTGTTGATTTTGTTTGCTACGGAACTTTAAAGGATTTGGGAGCCAGTCTTACGGTGAATGCTCGTGTCGTAGACGTTGAGACAGGCGAGCTTTGCGCGATTGCCCGAACGACGATACTGAAAGACGAGTATCTTCAAAGACAGGTACAGAGCGCGGTTGGTACTCCGTCTATTGCAACAACGAAGACAGCGACTACAAGTACTGGTTCTATTGTAAATAACGCTTGGGAAGTTACAAGCTATACAGATGAGTTCGGAGGTTATACAAAATATATTTTTACTATAAAAAGTACAGATGAAAAAAAATTATTGCTGAGTTATCAAAAATATGAAAACTCAGCATATAACAGAGTCATTTCAGGTATATATTGGGGATATGGAGGACCAACGAATGCCTGGGGAAATGGAATAACAAATAATGCTGGCACATATGATATAAAAGGACAAGGAGAAACGGTTACAAAAAAGGTGCCAGATGCATGGCAAATGTATTACGGGCCATCAAATGACAACTATTTTTGGTTTGCATGGGATTCTAAAGCAGGTTCTCGTTGGCTTGTTGACATTTTGGTAAATAGTGATACTGTATCGGTTCGTCGTGACGGTTTATCCCGCAAATTCCAAACAGCAGGTTTGCTCGATAAAATGGCAGAATATGGCATCACTTGGGAAGAAATTGACAACGCTATGGCAAACGAAGAATTTTAAGCTAGTTTATTAATGATAAGAATCCAATACCCCGCGTCAGCTTCAAGCTACGCCGGGGTTTTGTTTTCAGCACTCAAAACATCAATATAAATAATTTAGCATGAGATTTCAAAAAATGTACAAGAAATATTAATTACAAGTGGGTGGCAACTTTTTTACCAAATAGTCTTTACATCATACAGTGGGATATTTCCATCAGTTGTAACGATTGTTAAATCATTTTCTATTGCCTGTGAAATCAACAATCTGTCAAACGGGTCATTGTGTTTAATATTTTCTTTAAACGGTAAATTACGGACTTTGTTAAAATCATCAAGTGTAACTGGAAGTTTTCTGAACCCTGCTCTTCTGCACATTTCGTCTATTTCAAATATTGTATGGGTAAATTCCAACTTTTTCTTACTTTGCTTTATGGAAATTTCCCAAAAAGAAGCATAACTATAAAAGCAAATAGTAGATTCAATTATATTTTTCGCGTTTTTCGATAATCTGGGGTCACCAAACAGATACCAAAGTATCGTATGGGTATCAAGCAGATATTTCATTACATATACTCCGCGAAATCTTCAAGAGGCTCATCAAAATCCGAAGACATAAAAAAAGGCTCGTTTTTCCAGACCCCATACATTGATTTTCTAGTCGAAACACCATCTTCTTCTGGGAATTTTAGTTTTATCAACCGTACAAAATCTGCGACTTCACTTAATGCCGCAAGAGGAAGTGTTTCTATTTCTTTTTCCAATGCTGCGTAGGACATGAAAACCCTCCATGAGATAATTAATTATAGCATAGATTTTTGGAATTTACCACAATAAAATGCCCTACCCAATTTCAGCTTGTGCGCTTTTCTGTACGGTCTGCGAAGCGCGGACAAGGCCGCATGTGGTCAGATGCCGCACCAGGAAAATTATTT
>JAIKVO010000060.1 GCA_024685655.1 Treponemataceae bacterium | reverse complement strand
GACAATCACGTTATGATGATAATTGAGTGCGGGCTTTCGCACCTGAAAGAAGATCACAATCACGACGACCATGCGGATTAATCGCCCAAATCACATCGCTTGTGTAAACCGGATGATGCTAAATGAAAATCCTGACTATATGCGGAAGCTTGAAATATCAAAATAAGATGATTAAACTTGCCGAGGAAAAAGCCTTGGAAGGTTACTGCGTTTTAACTCCGGTTTTTCCAGTGACAAAAGACATTGAAATAACAAAGGCTCAGCTTGCCTCTTTGAAGGATGCGCACCTTAAACGGATAGAATTATCTGACACAATTTTAGTTGTAAATACGGATAACTATATTGGCGAAAGTACGAAACTGGAAATTGAATACGCAAAAAAATTAGACAAAGAGATTCTATACGCTTTCTAAGACACACATTTTAATTTCACTTGACATTCTTCGACAAGAGGGATATATTTCAAATATCACTTGAACAGTTATTCAAGTGTACAAACTTACAACTATCGTGCGCTATGACGCGGGTATGGCGAAAGCCCGAAAACGCAGACGTGCGCAATTGGAGGAAATAATGACAAAGACTTATAAAATTGATGTAGACTGCGCGAACTGCGCCGCGAAAATGGAAGAAGCTGCTAAAAAAACAGCCGGCGTTAAAAATGCGAACGTAAACTTCATGCTTCTTAAAATGACCGTTGATTTTGAGGACGGCGCAGATGAAAAGAAGGTTATGAAGGATGTCCTTAAAAACTGTAAGAAGGTTGAGGACGACTGCGAAATCGAGTTTTAGCGTAAACACCGAGTTTGTTAAGCAAACTCGTTAGTTTGTTAGCGACAATCGGGCGAGGGGGACGTTTGGGCAACTTCCATGTTGCCCAAACTTAGCGAGTTTTGCTTGCGCAAAACTCGTCAGTTTTTGCGTACATCCATGTACGCAAATGTATCGCAATGTAGGCATAGGTTGTTAGCGACAATCGGGCGAGGGATTGTAGGGGTGTGCGAGCAGGATGGTCAGTGAGCTGACCTGACTGCGATGCGCAAACACGCGTTAGCGTGGTCGGAGGCGAAAGCCGTAGCCCCGAAAAGCCCGGTGCTAGCTTGCTGGCACGCCCCCAGATGCCCCTTTTAATTATTCGCTCACTGCTGGACATTCGCTCCAAAGGAAATTCCATGACGAAAAAACAGAAAAAATCGCTTATCAGGATAATAATTACGGCTGGGCTACTCGCGATTATAAAAATCGTGCCGGTCACTGACCTGCTTGCGCGTGCGTACGGCTCTGGCATCGATGACTTCCGCGTAAAATATACCGAGCTTGCGCTATACCTTATCCCGTTTTTCGTCATCGGCAGCGGCATAATGCTCAAAGCTGTGAAGGGAATAATCAAGCTGCAGCCGTTCGACGAAAACTTTCTTATGACTGTCGCGGCGGTGGGCGGCATAATCCTTGGGAACTGGGACGAGAGTGTGTTCGTCATGCTGTTCTACCAGGTCGGTGAGCTTTTCGAGTCAATCGCGGTGGGAAAGAGCCGGCGCAATATCTCCGCGCTTATGGATATCCGGCCTGATTTTGCGAACATCGAGGGTGAGAACGGTGAACTGACTCTGGTTTCGCCTGATGAGGTTGCTGTCGGAACGATAATAGCCGTAAAGCCAGGTGAACGAATCCCGATAGACGGCATTATAGAAAGCGGCGAAACGATGCTCGACACATCCGCGCTTACAGGCGAAAGTGTTCCGCGCGAAGTGAACGTTGGCGACGAAGTTTCAAGCGGCTGCATAAATCTTTCGGGTTTCATCAGGCTGCGGACGACAAAGCCGTTCGGAGAATCGACGGCATCGCGCATTCTGAATCTTGTGGAGAACGCGTCATCAAAAAAGGCGCGGCAAGAGAACTTTATCTCTAAGTTCGCAAGAATCTACACGCCGGCAGTCTGTTTGTGCGCGCTTGTGCTTGCCGTTGTCCCGCCGCTTTTCCGCATGCTCGTGCTCAGCGTGGACGCGAACTTTGGCGATTGGATTTACCGCGCGCTCACATTTCTTGTTATAAGCTGTCCGTGCGCGCTCGTTATAAGCATTCCGCTCAGTTTTTTTGCGGGAATCGGGTCGGCGAGCAAGAACGGCGTACTTGTGAAAGGCTCTAACTATATTGAAGCATTATCTAAAGTTAAGTATATCGTGTTTGACAAGACCGGCACAATGACGAAAGGCGTTTTTGAGGTTAGCGGCATTCACCACAGCCCGCTCGACAACGAAAAGCTGCTCGAAATTGCCGCGCTCGCCGAAAGCTATTCGAACCACCCGATAAGCCTGAGCTTGCAGCGCGCTTATGGCAAGCTGATAGATAAGAGCCGCGTCACGGACGTAAAGGAAATCAGCGGCCACGGAATTGAAGCTTTTGTGGACGGCAAGAAAGTTCTGGCGGGCAATGCGAAACTGATGGCGCGCTACGGAATTGAGTACATGGACTGTCATTGCACTGGAACGATTGTCCATATCGCGATAGACGGCGCATACGCCGGGCATATCGTGATTTCGGACATTGTTAAGCCGGATTCGGCAGAAGCTGTGGCAAAACTGAAAAAGCTCGGCATAAAGAAGACAGTTATGCTCACTGGAGACAATCAGAAATCCGGCGAGGAAACGGCGGCAAAGCTTGGCATAGACGAGGTTTACTGCAACTTGCTGCCAGGCGACAAGGTTACGAAAGTAGAGGAGCTTCTTGGGCGCAAAGGTGCTAAAGAAAACTTGGCGTTCGTGGGCGACGGCATTAACGATGCGCCGGTGCTTTCTCGTGCGGATGTCGGAATTGCGATGGGGGCGCTCGGTTCCGATGCGGCAATAGAGGCGGCTGACATCGTGCTTATGGACGACAATCCGCTGAAAATTGCGAAGGCGATGAAAGTTGCGAAAAAGTGCCTTCGCATTGTGTACGAGAATATTTTCTTTGCGATCGGCGTAAAGGTCGTGTGTCTGGGGCTGGGAGCCGTCGGGCTTGCGAACATGTGGATGGCGATATTCGCGGATGTCGGCGTGACGGTTATCGCGGTTCTGAACTCCATAAGAAATTTGAAAAAATAGGAAGCATCCTCACAGTTAAATAATAGTGTGGCGGTTTTTCCCCAGTGCACAGGCTGCAGCACATGCGCGTTGGAGAGCAATCCTCACAGTTAAATAATAGCGTGACGGTTTTTCCCCAGTGCACGGGCTGCAGCACATGCCCGTGGGAGAGCAATCCTCTCAGTTAAATAATAGTGTGGCGGTTTTTCAGGGGTTTTCATGAAAAAACGAACAGAAAAACCTGTCCCTAGACGAAAAAGTCATTAAGGGGCTGTCCAAAAAGAATGGATAGCCCCTTTACTAGCGATTAATTAAACGGGCAACAATCGCCAACAACTTCATTGATGTATGAAAATTGATGGCATTCGCCAAAAACATTACTCTAGCTGATGTTGAAAAAAATCAATGGGGCTGTCGCGCATAATACGAAGTGTGTACTGACTGCACGATATGCAACGGCGAACACAAAACACTCGACGCTTCGCACAACGGCGAACTTCAACTGCGCACACTGGCGAAAATTTTGCGAAAACACTGACTGCGCGGCATGCAACAGGATAATCGTCTTTTTATACAGGCGGGCTCGGCGACGGTTTCGTTACGCTCAACCGCGCCGCCGGGTGTTGCGCCGTTCCGGTACGGTGCTCCGCACCACCTTCATTCGTCCGCTCGGACATTGCCGGACAAGCCGGCAATTTCATCGCTACCGAACGCCTTCGGCGCGGCTACACCCCCTGCCCGGCGGTCGCTGTCCGGCAGTCGCTGCGCGACCTAACCAGTTTTTCTTTTGGAAAACCCGGACGAGCCATAATATCCAAAATCTCCATACTTTTATAAAATCCACTAAAAAAATCAGAAAAAACAAACACTTTTGCCGCAAATTTTGTCCTTTTTGTGCTGTCACGTTCGTATAAATAATACGGTTGGTCTATTCGCAGCGTAGCTCCTAGCAAGGTACGCTACGCTCATTGCCTTTACCAGTAGTTTTGACGCTTGTCCACCATTTTCAAGCGTCAATGCAGGGATGTTTGATGCTCTGCGTATTTTTTTTACCAGTGAGGTTCAGAATGGAAAAGAGAGAACTCACCCCAGAAGAAAAATGGGAACAGGCGACGCTTGCGAATAATTTTATATTCTACAAAGTGATGCGGCATCACCCAGACGCATGCAAACATCTTCTTGAAATGCTTTTGAAAGTCAAAATCGAGCAGATGGAGATG
>JAIKVO010000057.1 GCA_024685655.1 Treponemataceae bacterium | reverse complement strand
TCTGTCATTTAAGCAATAGATGAAGTACAGGATTTTTTATATATGATTTGATACGAAATCTGTATATTCCGAAACAGCGAACGTAGCGAAATTGGGGCTGCGGACAGTGTTGCGGGGGCGAACGAAGTGAGTCAATTTCCTCATCCCCCGCACTCTCTGTCCTACAGAACCAATGTAGCGACAGTTAAGCTGTTTCGGAGTAACCGAAATTCCGCACACTTATCATTACGGGAAATATCATATATAATAGCCACATGGCTAATGACAAACACGTAAACTTCTTCGCGCTTCAAAAAGCGTGCGAAAAACCGGGATGCCCGCTCTGCACTATCGTGAACGAGCGCATCGACCGCTACATAGACGGAATGCTTTTCGAGCATATTTCAGACAGAACTTTCCGGGCACAGTACCGCGAAGCAGGCGGATTCTGCCGTAACCACGCGGAATCACTGCTTTCCTACAGAGACGGCCTTGCAGTCGCCATCCTGGGACAAGGCGAGCTTTCCGAAAAAATAGAAGATTTCCGCAAAAAAAAGATGCGCCGCTACAAAATGCCCTGCCCCGCCTGCGCCGAACAACAGCGCATAGAGGACGAATTCCTTACGTTCATCGCCGAAGCAGCGAAACTTGCGCCAGAAGACGAAACCGAATTGCGCGAGCTTCTCACTTCCGGCGCAGGTCTTTGCATTCCGCATTACGCGCGCATGGTCGAGCTACGAAAACGACGCATACCCAAATGGTTCATCGAATTTCAGGAGAACAAATATAAAACGCTTTTGGAACGAACGAACCGTTTCATCGATTTTTCTGCATGGGGCAAACAACAGCAGTTCGAATCGTTGCCTCCAGAAGACAAAATTGTATGGAAGGAGCTTGCATCAACCCTACGAAGTTCGATAAAATAAGGTGGTCAAGGCACGTACGCCTTACGGCTATCTTAAAGCCTTGACTCAACCTTTTTGCCGCCTGCTAACAAAATTATCAGGCGGCAATAGAAGTGCCGCGATGCACAAGTGGAGAAGACAAAATGTCAGATTTCAAAGCAATCAAACCAGAAGAAATTTCTGAAAATCTCATAAAGATGATCGGCACAGACTGGATGCTGATCACAGCAGGAACTCGCGAAAAGTTCAACACCATGACAGCCAGCTGGGGCTTCGCCGGATTCATGTGGAACAGACCATCCGCAATATGTTTCGTAAGACCGGAGCGTTTCACCTACAGCTTCATGGAGCGAGCGGACAACTACACGCTCTCGTTTTTCAGCGAAGAGTACAGAGATGCGCTTAAAATATGCGGCTCAAAATCCGGGAAGAATACAGACAAACCGAAAGAAGCCGGGCTCACACCGAAGTTTCTGCCGAACGGCACTATAGCGTTCGAGGAAGCTTCTCTCATCCTCAATTGTCGCAAAACGTACACCGACAACCTAAAGCCAGAAAACTTCCTTGCTCAGCACATCATAGACAACGTGTACAACAAAGAAGGTTTTCACCGCATGTACATCGGCGAGATAACGCAGGTACTGCAGAAAGTCTGAAAAGATACATATTTGGGCGCGTCAGGCACATGACGTTCGCGTTGCGAACTTACAGTGCCTGACCGGGCTGCTACAGTTTCCGCTGTCGCTCCAGCCGCTTCACTCCGTCTGCCATTGGCAGACTCCGTTCCAGTGGCCGGCTGCGCCGACTTCCGCATCCCTCGCGCACTCGACACAAAGCTTTTACCAGTTATACAAAAAGTTTGCCCTCAAAAATCCGAATCATGATTTTTTCCTTGCTTTATTGCAAATCTTAACGTATTATTATTACAGCTATGATAGAATCACAGCAAAATGATATGGGGGTTATTATGAAAGAATGGGTTTGTAGTGTATGCGGCTATGTACACACAGGAGACGAACCGCCGGAAGCATGTCCGCAGTGCAGGGCACCAAAAGAGAAATTCACAGAAAAAGAAGGCTTCAAAGGCTGGGCAGACGAGCATAAAATCGGTGTAGCACAGGGACTAGACCCAGAAGTTGTTCAGGGATTAAGAGAAAACTTCAACGGAGAATGCACGGAAGTCGGAATGTATCTTGCAATGGCACGCCAGGCAGACAGAGAAGGCTACCCGGAAGTCGCGGAAGCATTCAAACGCTATGCATTTGAAGAAGCAGACCACGCATCTCGGTTTGCAGAGCTTCTTGGCGAAGTTGTAACAAAATCGACGAAGAAAAACCTTGAGCTAAGGACAGCTGCAGAAGGCGGCGCATGCGAAGGCAAGCTGAAACTCGCCAAAAAAGCAAAAGAACTTGGCTACGATGCCGTACATGACACAGTTCACGAGATGGCTAAAGACGAAGCACGCCACGGAGCCGGATTCAAAGGACTTTTGGAAAGATATTTCGGTTAAACGACTGAGGAAAAACTGCCGCAATACATTCTCACTGCGGCACAAAAAAGGCTGTCCGTGTTGAAGCGAACTTCATTTCGGGCAGCCATATTTTTTAGGAAAATCCTGAAACCAGATTTTAATTTATACTCTGGTTGTTATATGCCGTTTGAATTGCAGCAGCAACCTGAGCCGGGGTTTTAGTACCTGTTACGATATCCTTCACACCGTTTATAAGTGCATCGTTTGTAGCTCCTGACAAGTAAGCATCGATGACGTAGCAATCTGGATATGCGGAGAGTTTCGCTTTTTCTGCAACGAGCGGATCCATATCATTTGGAAGAGTGAAGTTTCTGATAATCGGACAGGAAATTCCACCGTCTCTAAGACGCTGAATCGTTTCTTCTTCGCTGTTGAAATAAGCCATCCAGCGTTTAGCAGCATCTAGAACAGCAGCGTTTGTGGTTCCCTTTCTCGTTATGCCGTAACCGACCTGCCAAGCCGCAGCCATGCAGTTGTTCATAGAAGCTACACCATTTGTTATTGCAGGAATTGTGAAAAGCTTTATATCTTCTGCAAGATCTGCATAGTTAGCCTCTCCGAATCCCCACTGACCATCAATGTACATAAGATACTTGCCGGCAGCGAAATTCGCTTTTCCAGTTCCATCATCAGTAGTCACAGAATTCGGGTCAAGGATACCGTCATCAACCCAATCATCGATAACCTGAAGAGCAGCCTTAAACTCATCGCTATTGAATCTTTTATCTCCGCGGGCAGCCTTCTCTATCCATTTAGGATCGCCCGTCGTGCGCGGTATAAGTGCGGAAAGAACACAGGAACCCCAGACCCAAGTATCTGCACCATGAGTAGAAAGGCATGCAATAAGTCCTGAATTAGGATGATCCGCTTTATAAGTATTGAAAGCTTGCGCCAGGGTTTTGAAGTCGTTGTAATTAGCAAGAGCTGCCGTCAAATCATCTTCATCACAGTCGATAGTCTCCAAAAGTTGCATATTAACGCCGACAACCGTACAGAAGTTTGAACCGCCTAAAGGAAGATAAGGTTTCACACCAGTTCCATAAAAGTTCGGAACAAGATTAGCGTCTATATAGGAAGGGAAATACGGAGTGTTATCAATTTGCTGGTTGGAATTCTTCCATGCACCGCCCCAACGCTCGTCCACGCCCATATATGCGATGTCAGGAATATTATTATTAGAAATACGAGAAGCGACTTTTGTATGGTATTCATCATCATAATAAAGTTCATAACTTATTGTAACATCCGGGTTGGCTTCCATAAATTCGTTACAAATCCGCCTGA
>JAIKVO010000051.1 GCA_024685655.1 Treponemataceae bacterium | reverse complement strand
ATTCTGATAAAATACACAACAAAAGTTTTTGTTTATCTGTTATAATAAAACGAGAGGCAAAATGATTAATTATAAAAAAGCAGATTTAAGCGAACTCGATGAAATTATAAGACGTCGCATGGAATTTATACGCGAAGACATGTGCTCTCAAACTCCAAAAATGGAAGCGGTAATTCAAGCACAACTTCAGGAATATCTTAAAAATCATCTGAACCGCGATTGTTTTGTTTTTGCGGCGGAGGAAGATGAGAAAATCATTTCAATTGCTTTTTTGCTGATTCAGGAAAAGCCTGCGAATCTGAGATTTCCACATGGACGTACAGGAAATATTATGAACGTTTACACGATTCCGGAAAAACGTCGCCAGGGAATTGCGGGCAATGTAATTAAACAGATTATGGATTTTGGAAAAACTCAGAATCTTGATTTCCTCGAACTCAAGGCTGCTCCAATGGGATATCCCCTGTATAAAAAACTTGGCTTTGAAGATGCCTGCAGCCGCTGCAAGGAAATGGAATATAAATGGGAGTTAAAAAATGATTAAAGGAATTCACCATATTTCAATGAAATGTGGAACAGTAGAAGAACTAACTAACGTTCGTAAGTTTTATGTAGAGACTCTTGGCTTAAAGATTATACGTGAGTGGGCAGAGGGGATGATGATTGATACAAGCAACGGACTGCTCGAAATTTTTACAAATGCCGAGGGAACTCACTGCCTTGGCGCAATCCGTCATATGGCACTTCTTACTGATGATGTTGATGAAATTGCGGCTAAGGTGAAGGCTGCCGGCTACGATCTTTTTATAGAACCGAATGACAGAGATATTCCTTCTGACCCAATGTATCCAATCCGCATGGCATTCTGTTACGGCCCGCTTGGAGAGCAGGTTGAGTTTTATATGGAGAGATAAAATGAAGAAGAAAAATATTATCGGTTGTATCTTTTTAGGCATGTTGGCGATTCTGGTTGTTTTTCTGGCAACAGTTTTTATTGTAAACAAAATTAAATCAGGCAAAGAAAAAGAATTGCTGGCCAATAATCCCGGACGGTTTGTCGAGATAAACGGACACAATATGTGTATATATGAAGCGGGCAAAGGGGAACACACTATTGTTTTTCTGTCGGGGTCAGGTACCGTTTCTCCAATACTTGATTTTAAGAGCCTGTACAGTCTTTTGAGTGATGATTTTAAAATCGTAGTTATCGAAAAATTCGGATATGGATTTAGTGACGTAGTTGACGAAGAAAGATCTTTCGAAACGATATTAAGACAGGATAGAGAAGTCCTTTCAAAATCAGGAATAAAAGCTCCTTACATACTATGTCCGCATTCTATGTCTGGACTTGAAGCCATAATGTGGGCCCAGAAATATCCTGAAGAAATCGAAGGTATTGTTGGCTTGGACATGGTTGTTCCGGAATTCTATGATGGCTTTGACTACAAAGGAGTTGTAAGGTTAGAAAAGATTGGCGCACTCGCAAGGGAAATGGGGTTAATACGGCTTTTCTATACTGATGGTTCGCTTCCTCCAGCTTTGAGCAGTGAAGACAAAAAAATCTATAAAGCTTTGGCAGCCAAAAAAGCAGTGAATTGCGATATAGCCTATGAAACTATGGCGGTATCTAAAGCCTGCAAAAAGATAAATGAAAATGCAATTCCGGAAGTACCTGTGCTTATGTTTCTTTCGAAAGGAGCAGGCAATTTGGGAGAATCACCAAAAGAATATGCCGCAAAGCTTTCCAGCTGCAAAGTAATTGAATTGGACTGCGGACATTACGTTCATAACTTTGAGTATGAGCGAATCAGCACGGAAATGAAAAGTTTTATAGAAAGCTTGTAGGAGAAGGTTATAGTGAATGAATTTATGAGAGAATTTGTGGAGGCAAAATGTTAAAAGATTACGAAATAGATAAACCAATTCTTGAAACGGACAGATTGATTATTCGTGTGCTTAACGAAGCAGATGTACCGGACTTGAAAGAGTGGCTTGGGAGAGATGAGATTTATACCTATTGGGGACGAAAAGCAAGTAAGAATGAGAAAAATCCTGAACTTTTGTTTATTGATGCCCGTCCTTGGGTAAAAAGAAAACCTTGTCTTGATTTTAATTGGGGAATTGTATTGAAAGAAACCAATAAAGTGATAGGCATGATTGACGTATTTAATATCCAGAATTTGAGGATGGGAGATATAGGGTATCGTATTCATCCTGAATATTGGAATATGGGAATTACTACAGAAGCACTTAAGGAAGTAATACGGTTCATATTTGAAAATACAGAAATTGAGCGTTTAAATGGGAATGCTGATGTTAGGAATATTGCTTCAAATAAAGTTCTTGAACGGTGTGGTTTCATAAAAGAGGGAACAGTCCGCCAAGGCAAAATGGTTTCGGTCTATTGTGACTATAATATTTACGGTATGCTTAAAGAAGATTATGCAAAGATAGACTAAACGATTGCATCGTCTCACTTCATGTTGAGAAGGTAGCATTTATGTCACGAGTAACGGACAAAGAGGACAGATGAATATTTAAGTTTAAATGAGGATTGTATGGAAGAAATAAACGATTCAATAGTTATCAAATCAGCTGAAACTGATGAGGAGTTGTGCGGAAGAGGATACGTCCACTGTACTGCATGGCAGGAATCCTATAGAGGCATAGTATGCGACAGATATCTTGACTCGATGACTGTAGAGGCTACAACAGCACGTGCCAGGAATTTCCCAGACAATACCCTTGTGGCTAAGGATGGAGATAAAGTCGTAGGATTTGCGGTTTATAGTCCATCGAGAGATGAAGATTTACCGGATGCAGGAGAGGTTGACGCAATCTATGTGCTTTCAGAATACTATGGCCGGAAAGTAGGCTATAGATTAATGAAT
>JAIKVO010000004.1 GCA_024685655.1 Treponemataceae bacterium | reverse complement strand
CGGAAACGGCATCCCGGATATCGAGAACCTTATAGCGATATCTTCCCTTTTTAACGAGACGCTCGATTCGCTTTTGAGCGAAGAAAAAAGTCTTATTTCAAAGCGCGATTTCCTATATGAAAGCCGCACCGAATACGATTTGGACAGCCCCAAGAAAATCGACTTGAATCTTGCGACCGCGCACGAAGTGATTATAGAGAAGACAAACGACGAAAAAATCCAGATTATAGCGGCCTCAAACAAGCTTTCGTATCTGGCTCAGCAAGTGAAAGTCAAAATAGAAGAAGACAAACGGCGAATGGATGTCGTCGTAAAACATTCGGCGGATTTGTCGGAGATTGCTTCGCTGGAAAACCTTTTTATCCTTGTACGTATCCCGGTGAAATTTGTCGCAGACATGGAGATGAGCGCAGAAGCTGAGAACCTGAAAATCCGCGACATCACTTTTGACACGATTGAATTTGACGGCAAGTCGAAAAACGTGTTTGTGACGAATGCGTCCGGCCACGTTGAGCTTAACACACGCTCCAACCTCAATGTTGTGGTGAACGGCGTAAAGGGAAAAATCGACTTTAACCATTTCCACGCTGTTTCAAAAGTCACTTTTGCGGAGAACCAGAACTATTATCTTAAGAACGCAGGGCGCTTCACACATTTTGTTGACGCGAACTCAAAAATCATTTCGGGAAAGCGCGAGAAAGATGATCCGCAGGTAGAGACAGATTTGATTGTCGAGCTTAACGGCTGGAAGAGCGAAGTTCAAGTGATGTAGGAGGCGCGGACTAATATACGCCGGCCGCGCGAGTCGCAAACTGTGCGCAAAAACCGCTCTGCTGCGGTGCGCGGCACCAGTTCAAATGGCGCGAGTTGCAAACTGTGCGCAAAAACCGCTCTGCTGCGGTGCGCGGCACCAGTTCAAATGGCGCGAGTTGCAAGCCGTGCGCAAAAACTGCTCTGCTGCGGTGCGCGGCACCAGTTCAAATGGCGCGAGTCGCAAACTGTGCGCAAAAACTGCTCTGCTGCGGTGCGCGGCACCAGTTCAAATGGCGCGAGTTGCAAGCCGTGCGCATTTTTCGCACAAATACAAGTTTTACAGGAGTTAGAATGTACACATATAGACCAAAGAGATTTTACATAACCGTTTTCGCAACAACCTGGTTTTTCTGGGGATTCGCGATACTTTTCAACGACGGGCTCACAAACGCGCTCGGAATGATACTCGGTGGCATTTGCCCCGCGACAGTCGCGATAATCACGGTTTTCACTTCGAAAAGCGACGCGCTCAAAAAAGACTTTAAGCGCAAAATCTTCAATTTCTGGAAACTCAAACCGCTCTGCATTTTTGCAGCAGTCCTGATTTTCTCGGCAATCGTTGCTTGTTCCATCTTGCTTTCGACGCTTTTCGGAGAATCACTCGACCAGTTTTCGTTTACAAAAGACTTTTCGTTCACTGGCGTTGGCGTTCTGTCCGCGTTCTCCACGATTTTCCTTGCCGCCGTGCTTGAAGAAGTCGGCTGGCGCGGCTACGGCGAGGACTCCATCGCGCAATACTGCTCGTGGTTCAAGGAGTCCATCATTTTCGGATTCGTCTGGGCGCTCTGGCATCTGCCGCTTTTCTGGATTCCAGGAACGTATCATTTTGAAATCCGCGAGATGAACGTTCTTTACATGGTAAACTTCCTTGTTTCCGTCGTCCCGATGGGCTTCATCACGACATGGGTTTACGTCAAGAACGGACGCAGTATGCTTTCGAGCATCATTTTCCACCTTTTCATAAACTTTATGCAGGAAAAAATCGCGATGACACAGACGACAAAATGCGTTGAAACTCTGGTAGTCGTCGTTGCGGCAACAATCATCGTGCTTACGAACCGCGATATGTTCTTTGAGAAGCGGCACATCGGGCACATCCTGGAATAGCGGAGTTTTTGGGCGTCCGGGCGGGTGTTTCGCGCTTCGCCGTCTGACGCGGCTCATTCCGGCGACACCTTCGTACCGCCGGAACTAAAGGCGCTACACCCCCTGACGCGCGCTACGCGCCCTCCACCGAGCTGTGCGCCGTTTGCCAAAACTCCGCATTTTCCTTAAAATGGACGCATGAACCTTGAAACAACAGAGCCGACGCAGAATAATGCGGCTTCCGACACTTTTTCAGAGCCGACGCGCGAAGTTGCCGAACGCCTTTTAGAGCAAGGTGTCGCAAAAAATCCGGGACCGTGGCGTGAGCACAGCATCGCCGTTGCCCAGGCAGCAGAGAAAATCGCACGCGCAGTCAATGAAAAGCTTGGCGAAACTCGGATAAACCCTGATCTTGCATATATCTACGGACTTCTTCACGACATCGGGCGGCAGGAGGGCTACACCTACATTGCACACGTTTACGATGGATATCATTTTTTGAGCGAACTCGGCTATAAGAACGCGGCGCGGATATGCCTAACCCATTCCTTTAACCTGCATGCAATTGACGACTACATCGGCAAAATCGATATTTCAGGCGAAAAGGTGTCTGAGCTTAAGTCACTTTTGGAAGCGGCAGAGTTCGACGATTACGACAGGCTTATCCAGCTGCTCGACTCCACTTGCGCCGCGGACGGCACAAAAAACCTTGAGGCGCGGATGGGCGACGTAAAAGCCCGCTACGGCTACTATCCCGAAGAAAAATGGAATAAAAACTTCGAGCTCAAAGAATATTTTGAAAATCTTGCCGGACGCGATTTTTACGACATGATTTAAGACAGCCGTTTTTGCGTGGTTTGGCGCAAAACAGCGCATTCCGCGCCATATTTGCCAAAAAACTGAATTTTCAAGTAAAATAAGCGCATGACTTTGGAAAATCGTATTCTCTACATAGATGATGATGTCGTTGTCGTAAACAAGCTACCTGGTGAAGTATGCTCGTTTGTTGACGGTGAAAAATCGGGAGACGCACCGTATTTGCCGGACGTTTTCAGGGCTGTGGTCGCAAAAGCGGGAGCAGCAAAAGCAGGAGTGGCGGGCTCCGTCGCATCCGCGAAAGATGGCAGCACAGGAGCAAAAACTGGTGGCACTAGCGACAGTCACAGCGAGTTTCTGGAGTGCGTCCACAGAATCGACCGCCCTGTTTCTGGCTGTGTCGTCATGGCACGCAACAAACGCGCTCTTGCAGAAGTTTCCGGGCAATTCACGAACCACACAACCGCAAGCAAAAAATACTGGGCGATTGTCGAGGGCGTAATTCCAGTAAATGCGGCACCGGCGCAAAACGGATTAACGCAAACAAGACCTTTACAAACGAAACCGGCGCTGCTCGAAGATTATCTTGTGTTCGACACAAAAAAGCAAAAGACTTTTGTTGTTAAGCCAGAAACCAGAAAGGCAAAAAAAGCGCAGCTTTACTGGCGTTGCGTCGGTGCCGGAGAGCGGTATAGCTTTATTGAAGTAGAGCTTCTTACAGGACGCACTCACCAGATACGCGCACAACTTGCTCATGCAGGGCTTCATATAAAAGGCGATGTGAAGTACGGCGCGCGCCGTGCGGACACGTTGCCGGGAATACGGCTCCATGCAAGGGAAGTAAGCTTCATCTCGCCCGGTAACAAAAAACTCGTAAAAGTTGTAAGTCCTCTTCCAGAACTAGACCCGCTTTGGACAGCGTGCGAAAAGTGCTTTGAAACTGCCGGAAGCTAACGGCACACTACGGCGTTTATGCGTCGATTTCCTGCAGAAGATTGTTCACAATGAACTCGCGGCGGGCGGGCGTATTTTTGCCCATATAGAACTCCAGGAGTTTCGGAACCGCGCTGAGCTGTGAAACTTCGACCGGTACGAGCTTTATGTCATCGCCGATGAACTGGCCAAACTCTTTGGGGCTTATTTCACCGAGTCCTTTGAAGCGTGTGACTTCCGCACCGGAACCGATTTTTTTGATCGCTTTGTCGCGCTCGTTTTCACTGTAGCAATAAAGCGTTTCTTTTTTGTTGCGGACACGGAACAGCGGCGTTTCCAGGATAAATACTTTGCCGCTCGTTATCAGTTCCTCAAAATATCCTAAGAAGAACGTCATAACGAGGTTCCTGATATGGAAGCCGTCGTTATCGGCATCGGTCGCGATTATGATTTTGCTGTAGCGTAGGTTCGCAAGGTCCTGCTCTATACCGAGTGCCATCATCAGGTTGTAAAGCTCGGCGTTTTTGTAGATGTCGGCGCGTTTACGCCCGAACATATTCTCTGGCTTTCCTTTAAGGCTGAAAAGTGCCTGCGTGTTAGCATCGCGGCAACCGACCATCGCGCCCGTTGCAGAGTCTCCCTCGGTGATGAAAATCATGCTGTTCTCGCCTTTTTCGCCGTCCTCAACATGATACTTGCAGTCTTTGAGTTTCGGGATTTTTAGCGATATTTTGCGGGCTGCCTCGCGCGCCTCTTTTTTAACGGAATTAAGCTCCGTGCGGAGTTTTTCGTTAGCTTCGATTTTCGCCTCAAGGGCTTTTGCCGTATCGGGGTTCCTGTGGAGGAAATCGACGACAGAGGATTTTGTTTCCGCAAGAATCCAGCTGCGCACTTCCGTATTGCCGAGCTTGTTTTTCGTCTGGCTTTCAAAAACCGGGGACTGGACTTTTACGGCAACGGCGGCCGTCATGCCCTCACGCACGTCCTCGCTTTTGTAGGGCTTGCGGTAAAACTCCTGGATGCCTTTGAGGAAACCTTCTTTGAACGCAGTAAGATGTGTTCCGCCGTCGGAAGTGTACTGGCCGTTGACGAACGAAAAGTAGTTCTCGCCGTAAGCGTTTGAGTGAGTGAACGAGAATTCGAGCTGCTTGCCTTTGTAATATCCTGTTGGATAAAGGGCTTCTCCTTCAATTTCTTTGTTCAGAAGATCGAGAAGGCCTTTTTCGCTTACGTATTTTGTTCCGTTGTAGACGAGCGTAAGCCCGGTGTTAAGATACGCGTAGTTCCAGATGCGTTTTTCGACGAACTCCTGGTTGAAGTTGTACGCCCCGAAAACTTCTTCATCCGGCACAAACTCCACATAAGTTCCGTTTTTTACGCCGGGCTTCGCGTCCAAGTTGCGGACGCTTTTTTTCTTGCCACGCTCAAAGATTGCCTCAGTGCACTTGCCGTCGCGAACGGAGATGACGCGGAAATACGAGCTTAATGCGTTGACGGCTTTTGTGCCGACTCCGTTCAAGCCAACGGAAAACTGGAAAACTTCATCATCGTATTTTGCGCCTGTGTTTATTACGGAAACGCACTCGACGACTTTTCCGAGCGGGATTCCGCGCCCGTAGTCACGGACTTTTACGCGGTTGTCTTTAACTTCTATGTCAATGCGGCGACCGTTCCCCATTATGAACTCGTCGATTGCGTTGTCGATAACTTCTTTAAGCAGGATATAGATACCGTCGTTCTGGTTCGAGCCATCGCCGAGCCGCCCGATGTACATACCTGTTCTAAGGCGTATATGTTCAAGAGGACTGAGAGTCTTGATTTTCGACTCGTCGTATACTGATTTTTTCTTTTCTGCCATTTCCCACCCACAAATGTTGATATTTTATTCTGTCTTTTTCTCGTCGGCCTTGTCGGTTTTAGCACGGCTTTTTCTTGGCTTTGTAGAAGCGGACTTTTCTCCGGACGACTTTGCTCTGCCAGAAGATTTTACCTTGCCGGATGCATCAGGTGTTTCCAGTTTTGCATCAGTTTCTCCAGATTTATTTGTCGTTTTTCTAGGTTTTGAAGTCCGCTTCGGCTTCGGTGCTTCATCTGCGGCAATATTTACACTTTCGCCCGCGTCCGTCACGGCTGGTTCTGTTGTGCCTGTCACTTTTTCTGCGTCAGTCACGGCGGGTTCTGTTGCATCAGTCACACCAGCAGCATCACCTGTAGCATTTTCTTTGATTTCTGCAGCAGACGTTGTACCATTCTCACTATCACTCTGTGACACATCAGCAGACGGTACACTCTTATCATCAGATTTAGGCGAACTTGTCTCTGATTCAGATTCTGCCACAGAACCCAAAAGCCTGTTCACAGAAATTCCTTCCTCAACTTCAAGCGCAATCTTCCGCTGCTTAATTACATCCGCAGCAGCCATCGTTGTGGCTATACGCTCCGACAACTCCTCATTACGCTTAACAAGCCTCTCAATATCCGCTTTGTTCGCATCCATCTCTTTGTTCAGCGTATCAAGGCTTGCATCTGCATCTTCAATCTGTTCAGAACAGCGCAACATCTCTTTGCGGCGGGCAATAGAACAAAGCTCCCGACGTGTTTCCACCACACCGGAAAAAATACGTGCATAGCTTTCCGGGAATTTATCAAGAATAACAGCTTCTGGAGATACATATTTTGAAACGAACTTAACACCTGCGCTTTCGGCAATTTTATCAAGCTCGCCAGCTTTTTCAGCTGCAATGGCAAGAAGTTTAGCCTTTTTATCAGCATCCTTAAGCTTTTCCAAAACTTTATTCAACTCAAAAACAGTATCTTCCAGCTTAGTGTTCGTTGAATCAATTTCTTCCTGCAAAATACGGCACGCACTGTATGCCATGCCGCCGTTATCGGTGTTCACAGCTCCGGCTTGGAAAGCTTTTTCTGCACCTTCTGCCTTTAAATCATCAGCTCTTCGCAAATGAGCAGAAAGCTGATTCTTAAGCGAAGACTGCTTTACATAAAGAACAATCTTAGAGAAAAAATCCTTGCTCTCAAGCTGATCCGCAATATCTGAAAGTTTTCCCTCTATTAAGTCGATACATTTTTTTTCCTCAGTAAGCGCGGGATAAACGCTTCCGAACGTTGATGCAAAATGCTGCGTGTAGTTTTGGAAAATATAATCGCCAAGCTCTATGTATCTGTGCTTTTTCTCAGGCTCGTATCCCTGAATTGCTTTTTTTATTGCCTGAACCGATTTTTCAAGCTCAATCTTACGTCTTTCATTCGCGTTTATTTCACGACACTGATCGTTTATTGAACTTATCTCTGAAGAAATCAGCTCGTACGACCGGCTGTATTCACCATCCTTTTGATCCGTCTTACCTGAGATAAGCAGATGTCCGGCCTGCAAGTAAAATGCAACGAGCGATGCGTTAAGCTCTTTCTCACGTTTCTCATAATTCTCAAATAAAAGTTTATAAGATGCCATTTCAACCTCCTGACCGCACCAAAAGCGCAGATGAAAATTGCTCGAACCATTAAGCATATAGCGAGCAAGAGCATTGTATCATATAAAAAGATTTTTAGGAAATAGATTTAAAACAGACAGAGGAAAGCAATGCCCGGAACTTCATTACAGGCAATATCGCGCCAGGGTGTAGCAGTTGCGCACTGGAAACGAGCGCGTATGCGCGAAGTTTCCAGCAGCAAGCCACTGGAGCGGAGTCTGCCAGATGGCAGACGGAGTGAAGCGGCTGACCGTTAGGGAACTGCGAAAGCCTGGATAAGCGGCACCAACTTCGCGCATAAAATATATAGAAAATATCCCGAAAACTTCCAAAAAAATTTAAAAACTTGACAATTCTTCTTATGTGAAATTATCATGGATATTAGAACAAAACAGGGAAAACTAGTATTTATTAGTCAACCTAAAAACCGCTTATATACAAGGAGAATCGTATGGATTTTACAACGGCACAGTTAAGAAACGTGGCAATTGCAGGTCATGGTCAGACCGGCAAAACAACCTTTATGGAACAACTTCTTCTGACGGGCGGGGTTATTTCAAAAGCTGAGACAACAGCTTCC